>CAZAMZ010000074.1:0-7672 GCA_964486375.1 uncultured Synergistaceae bacterium
AAGAAGAAAGGCAGCTGGGAGGTCTTCGAACAGGACTACCTCGCTCTTCTGGGAGAACGAAAGGTCGAGGAAAGGCTTGATCGCAGGGATTTCGAGACTCCGACGGTCCTGCTGTGCAGCGAACCCGAGCCCGACCGCTGCCACCGGAGGCTGCTCGGGGAATATCTTCGGGACAAATGGGGAGATGTGACCCTCAGGCATTTGTAGGTTCACGAGGCGAAATCAGGCCTCAAGGATCGAGTCTTTCCGGGGATCGGATCAGAAGGACCCGGACAAGGATCTCCCTGTTCTTTCCAGCAGGTATCCTTCGCTGATCAGGGTGGATGCTTTTTCCTGGTCCCTGTAAAAAGCCCTGTCTTCCTCCATGAATGAGACATGTTCCCTGAGAAGCGTGTAAGCGGATTTTGTCCCTTTCCCCATGGGGAGTCCGGGCTGCAGGTCTATTGCCTGGGCGGCGCACATCCATTCGATACCAAGAACCCTGCTGAGATGGTCCGCTATGATCCCTGCCTTTCGAGCTCCTATTGTGCCCATGCTGACATGATCCTCCTGCCCGGCAGAAGCAGGAATGGAATCCACCGATGCAGGATGGGAAAGGATCTTGTTCTCGGAGACGAGGGCCGCTGCCGTATATTGAGGTACCATGAAGCCGCAGTTTATGCCGCCCTGGGTTACGAGGAAGGCGGGGAGTCCGTGGTTCAATGCCGGGTCGACAAGCTTGGCGATCCTTCGTTCCGAAATGTTCGCCAGTTCCGCCAGGGCTATTGAAAGCGTGTCCATTGCTATCGCAATGGGTTGACCATGAAAATTACCTCCTGAAATTACTTCGCCGGTATCGGAAAATACAAGGGGATTCTCCGTGGCAGCATTCAACTCGGCTTCAACGACTCCCCGGACGTACTCGACAGCCATCCGGCTCGCCCCGTGTATCTGCGGAATGCACCTGAGGCTGTATGAATCCTGCATTCTCAGTTCACCTTGCCGTGTGACCCGGCGGCTTCCATGGAGAAGCGCCCTCATGTTCTCGGCCACAATGGTCTGACCGGTCTGCCCCCTGGCGTTATGGATCCGCCGGTCAAAGACGTCTATGATCCCCCGGAGGGACTCAAAGGTAAGTGCAGAGATAATATCAGCGCTTTCCTGGAGCGTGAGGGCACTATACAGAGCATGAGCGGCTATCGAGGTCATGACAGGTGTTCCGTTGATCATAGCCAGACCTTCTTTTGCCTTTAACTTCAGGGGGCTTATCCTGGACATTTCCATGGCTTTTTTCCCATCCATGGTCTGGCCCATGTATTCTGCTTCCCCTTCCCCGATCATCGGGAGGACCATATGGGCCAGCGGGCACAGATCGCCGCTTGCTCCGACCGACCCCTTCTCCGGAATGACCGGATGAACTCCTTTGTTAAGCATCTTCACCATCGTTTCCGGCAGTTCCGGCCTGACACCGGAAAAACCTTTTATCAGGGAATTTGCCCTCAGGAGCAGGACTCCCCTTACTATTTCTCTCGGAAGGGGCGCCCCGGCCCCGGTGGCATCGGCCCTGATGAGGTTGACCTGCAGCGTGTCTATCTCATCGCCGGGAATCGCCTTATCGGCAAATTTGCCGAAACCCGTGTTGATGCCGTACATGGGTCTTCCCTCAACCAGCAGGTTCTCTACTACTTCACGGGACCTGAGCATGCTGTCCATGGCTCTTCCGTCGATCTGGACCGGAATGTTTCGGCAGGTTACGGCTATGAACTCTTCCAGGGTCAGGACGTTTCCGTTGATTGATACCGGTTCTGTCATTCCGGATCCCTCCAGTAAATAAGGTAATGCCTTGAAAATATCGGTGAAGCAGAAGTTTGGCTGAAACCCGTTTCAGGCCATTGCCATGGGATCCTCATGGCCCTGAAGCATCCTGCTCCAGAATATTTTACGCCTGTTGACAAAAATACAGTCTGTATTATGATAAGTCAAATCATTGTTCCGTGGGAAAGGAAGATATCAATAAAAATTAACAGGACATTGGCGAATACCAGGAAACCCCAGGTCAGATTTGCGGAGAAGGCAACTGAAGAGTTGCGAAAGATGATCATTGAAAACAGATTCGCCATTGGGGAACCTTTAAGTGAGGTTTGGCTGGCGGAACTTCTGGATATGAGCCGAACCCCCATAAGGGAAGCGATAGGGGAGTTGTGCAGGGAAGGTCTCCTCAAAATGATCCCCCATCGCGGAGCAATAGTTGCGGAAATGTCCTTAAAGGATGTTAAAGAGATAAACGACCTGAGAATGGTCCTCGAGCCCCTGGCAGCAGAAACGGCAATAAGCAGAATTCCTGAAGAACAGATTGAAGAACAGTTGAAGGCCTGGAACAGCCTGAAGGAACAACTCGAAAGCGGTCTGGCGGTCTCGGCTTCCCTTTTAAGCGAGCTGGACACGAAACTGCACAACCTTATTCTTGACAACTGCGATAACGGAAGGCTCAGGGAATTCCTCTATGTCCTGAGGTACCAGATATTGCGATATGTAAAGGCATCCTGGGAAACAAGGGAGTTCGTTATTGAAACTGTCGATCAGCATCTGAATATTCTCATCAACTTGAGGGACCGAGATCTTGGCGGGGTAAAGTCGGCCCTTGAGGATCATATTGCATTTAACAAGAGATAACATCTGGATTACCTGTAGGAGGTGTTTTTTTACCCTAAGAAATAATACCGTCTGTATTTTTCAAGGCTTACATTACCGGGAAGCGGGGGATATCTATGATCCTTACAGAAGAACAGTCAGGTATGCTTAATGGTGACCAGGGAGAGGCCGTATCCTATTCCATGAGGATCCAGACAGGCCTGGGAAGGGTTTTCGGAGCGAAGCGGATGGTTCCCATCACAAGGGCCCATGTTGCC
The DNA here is from genome assembly GCA_964486375.1 of uncultured Synergistaceae bacterium. Lineage (GTDB taxonomy): Bacteria > Synergistota > Synergistia > Synergistales > Thermovirgaceae > UBA4066. The sequence continues at coordinate 2,889 of CAZAMZ010000074.1, forward strand.
CTTAGTTCCCAGGACGCGGATCTCTGGTTTGTGGAAAAACTGCTTGGCCTGGGCGGGAAATGCAAAATACCGCCTACGGTGAACCCCAGCATTGATATTTGCTACCTGAACCGTCATCTTGCGGAAGTTCCCGAGGAAGGCAAACGAATAGTTTCAGCTACCAATGCGGCCTACAGAAAGATCGGAGCGATCCTCACCTTCAACTGCACCCCATATCTCCAGCAGAATGTTCCTGCTTTCGGAGAGACGATCAGTTTCTCCGAATCCAGTGCAACCCCTTATGTAAATTCAGTTATAGGTGCCCGTTCCAACCGGGAATCTTCCCAGAGTGCCCTTTGCGCTGCCATAACGGGCCTGGTGCCGGAATACGGGTTCCTTCTGGACGAGAACAGGAAGGCAGAGATCCTGGTCGAGGTCAAGACCCACCTTGAGGGGGACTTTGATTATCAGCTCCTTGGCTGGTGTTATCCATTGAAGTATCCGGGACCGGAAGTACCCGCCTTTGTGGGGATAGAGGAAAGGCCCACCCCGGAGGGATTCATGAATTTCGGTGCCCAGCTGAATACTTCAGGATCGGTCGGCATGTATCACATTGTCGGCATTACTCCGGAAGCCCCGGACCTGGAGACCGCCTTCGGAGGCAGGAAACCGAAGATGAAGGTGGAGATCACCAGGTCAGACCTGGAAGATGTTCGAAAAAAGATATGCGGGGGACCGGGAAAGATCGATCTCGCCATGTTCGGCTGTCCCCATCTCTCCATTCGTCAGGTTGAAGATATCGCAAGAGTTGCTGAAGGTAAAAAGTTCGCCGTGGATGTCTGGATCCTGACAAGTTCCCTGACAAAGGAACTTGCCGGGAGAATGGGCTACCTCGATGTTATCAACAGGGCCGGAGGGCACATCATCGGAGATACCTGAATAGACGTGCCGCCTTGTTGGTGGCCTTATTACGGCAAATCTGCCGTAACTGATTCTCCGAAATGCATGTACTACAACATGATGCGGGACATCGATTTCAAGGTCAGGCCCCTGGAGCAGGCTATTGAGGCCGCCTTGACAGGGGAGGTTATGGAATGAGCGGCAAAAAGACTTTCAGATGTTCTCCCATTTCTCCGGGAACAGCCTCGGGCCCTGCACTTGTCAGCGATGAAGCCGTCTGTTTCTACCTGGTCAAGCCTGAGACAGGAGTTGTAATAGAAAAGGGACACACCCTGGAAGGGAAATCCATGGAAGGCAAAGTGCTGGTGGCTCATTCAGGCAAGGGCAGTTCCGTTGTCCAGATGGACGGTTTATTCAAGATAGACAGGAAAGGGAAAGGCCCCAGGGGAGTTATCCTGAGAAATCCTGATCCGGTTTTTGTCACGGCGCTCCTTGTAATGGAGATACCCTCTGTTTTCGATGTTGAAGACAGCTTTTTTGACAACGTAAAAGACGGACAGCAGATAATTCTGGACACCGAATCCGGGGTAGTGACCCTTATCAACGACTGAGGAGAAGAAGGATATGCTTCTGAATATCCCCTTTGGTCAAACAATGCAGGAATTCGAAGTACCAGAAGGATCTATCCTTTTTACAGGCAGCAGTAAGAAAGTACCCCCCATAGGGGACCTGGAAAAGGGGATGATCGAACAGCTCGACCATCCGACCGGAAGCCCCCCGCTCAGGGAGATGGCTTCAGGAAAGAATAACATTGTGATCCTCATAGAAGACAACACAAGGAATACCCCTTTAACCAGGTTACTACCCATACTGATCTCCTACCTTGGAGATAATGGGATACAGGACGACCAGATCAGTTTTCTCACCGCCCCTGGAACACACCGGACAATGACCGAGGCCGAGATGATCGAAAAAGTGGGACCCGAAATGTTCAGGCGATTCCGTTTCGATCAGCATGACGCCAACAAACCGGAAACGCTTGCAGATCTCGGGTACGTGGACGCCGGCGGCTACAGAATACCGGTGCAGGTTAACAGGAAAGCTTTGGACGCAGACCTTCTAATAGGTCTTGGCGACATTGTTCCGCATTCCGATGCCGGTTTTTCCGGTGGGGCCAAGATCGTCCAGCCAGGGATCTGCGGATTTGCCACCACTGCAGCCACACATGTATCGGCCGCTCTCCTCCCCGACATACCCCTTGGGCTCATGGAAAACCCCTGCAGGGCGGGGATGGAAAAAGTAGCCGAAAAGGTCGGCCTGTCATTTATTCTCAACACTGTAAAGAACCTGGATGGCGAGATCGTGGGGCTTTACGGGGGAGATTTTGTGAAAGCCCATCGAAAAGGGGCCGCCATGGCTCAACAGGCATTCAGGGTCGATATCCCCGAACGGGCGGAAATAGTTGTAGCCAGCTCCTCCCCGTGCGACATCGATTACTGGCAGGCCGAGAAAGGGCTGATATCCGCCTACTTTGCCGTAAAGCCGGGAGGGATAATCATCTTTGCCGCACCCTGCACGGAAGGACTTTCACATAATCACCCCAGGTTCCGTGAATGGCTTGCGCTCCCTTTATCAGAAGCACTCTATAGGCTCAGGAGGGAGGACCCCGAAGATGTCGATGCGGACCTGGTCGCCGCTGTACTGGCGATCTGCAACGCAAGGATCCGTGAAAAAGCCAGGATCTTTTCTGTAACTGAAGGTCTACCGTCTGAAGATATCCGGATCCTGGGTTATGAAGCCTTCTCCTCGGTTGATTCTGCAATGAAAGAGGCCCTAAGGCGTATTCCGGGAGGCAGGATAGGCGTATTGCCCAAAGGAGGCGTTTCATTGCCGGTTCGCATGTCCCCCTGATCATGGTATTGCACGATCCGCCGGAATGGCCGCGGCCGGATCAGGGAAGGGCGGCAAAGGCAGGGAAGAACGAAACAACGGTTTCATTCAAAGCCAAGGAAGGGACGGGTCCCTGATGCAGACGGATATTCAGATAGCACAGAAAGCAGTTTTAAAACCCATAAAAGAGATAGCGACAAACCTGGGCATACCGGAGGAGTACCTGATCCCCTACGGTCATACCAAGGCCAAGGTGGACCTGGGTTTTCTTTCCCGGCTTTCAGACAGGCCGGACGGGAAGCTCATCCTGGTAACGGCTACGACTCCGACTCCGGCCGGAGAAGGCAAAACTACCACGAACATAGGTTTGACCCAGGCCCTTGTCAAAATGGGCAAGAAGGCCATGCTATGCATTCGCGAACCTTCACTGGGGCCCTGCTTCGGGATCAAGGGCGGCGCCGCGGGTGGCGGGTATTCACAGGTCCTTCCCATGGAAGACATCAATCTCCACTTTACCGGTGATATTCATGCGGTAAGTGCTGCCCATAATCTTCTTTCGGCCATGATAGACAACCATATCCAGCAGGGCAACGATCTGGGGATAGATCCGAGAAGGATAACATGGCGCCGCGTTCTGGACATGAACGACAGGTCTCTCAGGCACGTCGTATTGGGCCTCGGGGGCAAAGCGCACGGTGTTCCCAGGGAGAGCGGTTTCGATATTTCCGTTTCATCGGAGGTAATGGCGATCCTTTGCCTTTCCGGTAGCCTGAAAGACCTCAAGGAGCGTCTTGGGCGTATCGTCATTGGATATACATGGAACGGGGACGCCATCACGGCCGCCGACCTGAAAGCCCACGGGGCCATGACTGCCCTGTTGAAGGAAGCCCTTAATCCAAACCTGGTGCAGACAATAGAACATGTCCCGGCTTTCGTCCATGGCGGTCCCTTCGCCAACATCGCCCACGGGACCAATTCCATTACTGCAACACGAATGGCATTGAAACTTTCGGACTACGTAGTAGTTGAAGCAGGCTTCGCCTCTGAGCTGGGAGCCGAAAAATTCATGAATATCGTCTGCCGGAATGCCGGTTTCCATCCCGATGCGGTCGTCCTCGTCACGACAGTGAGGGCGCTAAAGATGCACGGCGGCGTTCCCAAGGCGGACCTTGGCAAAGAGAACATTGCTGCTCTTGAAAAAGGGGTGGAGAACCTCGAAGCCCACATTGACATTCTTTCCAGATTCGGGGTCCCGGTGGTAGTCGCGCTGAACCGCTTCACATCCGACACAGCGGAGGAAACGGAACTGGTAAGCAAAGCGGCAGAAAGACACAAGGCACGGTTGGCCATCTCGGAAGTATGGGAAAAGGGAGGAGACGGGGGGCTGGAACTTGCAGAGGCAGTTATTGATGCCGTCCATAACTGGAAGAACGGTTATAAACCCCTTTACGAACTCTCACAACCCCTTGCCCGGAAAATAGAGATCATTGCCAGGGAAGTTTACGGTGCCGACGGGGTGGATTACACGCCCTCTGCGGAAGAGACCATTTCGGATCTCGAAAAGAGGGGTTATGGATATTTCCCCGTATGTATGGCAAAGACACAGATGTCCCTTTCGGATGACCCTTCGGTCAAGGGACGTCCTCGTGGCTTCAGGGTAACCGTTCGGGAAGTGCGGCTTTCTGCAGGAGCCGGATTCGTAGTCCCCATATGCGGGTCGATCATGACCATGCCAGGCCTGCCCAAAAAGCCGGCTGCGGAGGCAATAGATGTCGATGATCAGGGTTTGACCACCGGCCTGTTCTAGGGCGGTCAAAAGAAAGGGGATCGGGAATGTACCTGACAGATGAAGAAAAAAGAATACTGGACGGGGGTTCAGGGCCCGGGAACCAGAAAGCGATGGAACTGCTCTACGCATTGGGGAAAGCCTTTGATGCAGAAAAGCTGATACCTGTTACCCGTGCCCATGTGGCCTTAAGCGGGCAGGAAGGAGACACCTACTGGTGCGGTCTCCT
>CAZAMZ010000075.1:0-7592 GCA_964486375.1 uncultured Synergistaceae bacterium
GGATCAGTACTGCCCATACAGCAGCCCATACCTGCGGGGTCGCCCTCAGCCCCCTGAGTGAAAGAGATCTCTCCAGAATGTACCGGCTGTTGAAAAGATAGAATATCTCGCCGATTATCAAGGTATTCACCGCAATGGTCCTTGCGAGTTCCGGCGTGGCGCCGGCTGAACGGTACCATGCGAACATGCCCAGGGAACAGCCCATCAGAAGGAGCGATACATACGAGATCCTCATCAGCATTGGTACCTTGACCAGTGGTTCCCCTGCAGGTCTTGGAGGCCTGTTCATGACATCCGCCTCCATGGGTTCGAAAGCCAGGGCAAGCGCCAGAGTCACGGCAGTGACCATGTTTACCCAAAGCACCTGGGCCGGAGTGATGGGCACCACCATCCCAAGGGCTACGGCGACTACTATAAGAAGTGCCTCACCCCCGTTTGTCGGAAGCATGAACAGCAGAGTTTTTTTCAGGTTGTCGTAGACAGTCCTTCCTTCTTCCACCGCATGGACAATAGAAGCAAAGTTGTCATCTGCCAGAACCATTTCCGCAGCTTCTTTTGCGGCCTCGGTGCCCTTGAGACCCATAGCTATCCCGACGTCAGACTTTTTAAGGGCAGGGGCGTCGTTAACTCCATCCCCTGTCATGGCAGTTATGTAACCCCTCTTCTGCAAGGCTGTGACAAGCCGGAGTTTGTGTTCAGGTGAAACTCTCGCGAAAACGTCAATATCCTCTGCGAGTTCTGCCAGTTCCTCATCGGTGGCCTTTTCAATTTCAGTGCCGGTAATGACCCTGTCATCAGATCCTATGCCCAACCGGGCCGCGATAGCGGAGGCGGTCATAGAGTGGTCTCCGGTGATCATTTTTACCCTTATGCCTGCCCTTCGGCACTCCTCGACTGCCGCTATCGCCTCAGGTCGAGGGGGATCCATTATCGCGGCCAACCCCAGGAGAGTGAAGTCTCCCTCCACGTCTTCCAGGCTGAGATCGTCCCCCGTGGTCCTGTCGGGCTCTTTCTCGGCTACGGCAAGTATCCTGAAACCGTCTCCCGCGAGTTCTTCCTGGCTGCGTACCCAACGTTCCCTGTCCAGACTTGAAGTCTTTCCGTTGAGATCCATCTCTGTTTTGCATCTTCCTATGACAGCCTCGGGTGCTCCCTTAAGGTAGATTCGTCTCACCGTCCCGGATTCGTTAAGGGTAGCCATGAACTTGTGTTCCGATTCGAAGGGTATGGCGTCCAGGCGTTTCCACTCCCTGGACGCGTTCTCAGTGTCAAGGCCGGCTTTATTTGCCAGGGCAAGAAGGGCACCCTCGGTAGGGTTGCCCTCAACCTTCCAGGAATCATCCCTGTATACCAGCCGTGCCTCGTTGCAGACAGCTGCAGCCAGTACTAGCCTTGAAAGAACAAGATCGGTATCCGGGTCAAAGGGACCTTCTTCAGATGAAATGCCGCCTTCAGGAGCATATCCAGTGCCCTCCGCCCGGTACGTCCTTTTCGAGGTCACTGTCAGCGTGACTGTCATCTCGCTCTTTGTAAGCGTGCCGGTCTTGTCTGTGCAGATGACGTTGACTGAACCAAGGGTCTCGACTCCCGGCAGGTTCCTGATGATGGCGTTCCTTCCTGCCATTCTTCTTACCCCGATAGCCAGGATAATGCTTATGACGGCCGGAAGCCCTTCGGGGATAGCTGCAACTGCAATTGCCACGGCGGACAGGAACAGTTCGTCAAGACTCATGGCCGCCAGCAACGATCCAAAGACAAAGACCGCCCCCGCCAGGAGCAGGATAATCGCACTCAGTTGAACCCCGAACCTGTTTACCTGTCGAAGGAGGGGCGTGGTAACGGTTTCCACTTCAGAAAGCATCCTGTTGATCCTTCCAATCTCGGTCGCTTCCCCTGTGAACACCACTACGGCTGTCGCCGTCCCCGAAGTTACGATCGTACCTGAATATGCCATGCAGGTCCGGTCTCCAAGGGCAGCTTCGCCTTCTACCCTTTTTGTTCCCTTTAAAACGGGTTCTGCCTCACCCGTCAGGGAGGCTTCATTCACCTGTAGCTCGTGGGTTTTGATCAACCTGAGATCGGCCGGGACCCTGTCCCCGGATGAAAGCAGGACTATATCACCAGGTACAAGGTTCTCCGCGGGTATCGTTATCTTCTTCCCTCCCCTGGAAACCCTGCTTGACACGGAAAGCATTCCCCGGACCGATTCTATAGCCCTTTCAGCTCTGCCTTCCTGTATGAAGCCCACCAGGGCATTGATCAAAACGACCCCCAGGATTATCCAGGTATCGATCCAGTGGCCTAGAAGAGCTGTCCCTATGGCAGCAACCAGAAGAACGTAGATGAGAACGTCGTGGAAATGGGTCAGAAAACGCAAAAGGGCATTCTTCCTCTTTCCCTCCGGAAGCCGGTTATGGCCGAATTGATCAAGCCTTATCCTTGCCTCGTCTTCGCTTAGGCCTTCCAGGTCGGTATTGAGGGAGTCCAGGATCTCTTCAGTATCTTGAGAGTGGGGCCTTCCGGTTTGTTTTTTCATGGTTAACAAGTTAGAGGGGTTAAAGTAATTAGTCAACCCTCAGGGATCATTCAGGTATCCTGCAACAGGAAATAACAGGGGCGCTCTGAATATCATGGCAGATATTAAATGAAGGGGGGTAAGATAATGTCCGTCAACATACTTTCGATCTGAATTTCAAGGGGGCATATAGATGTATGAGATCAGAGGCACGGACGTGGAAGTCAGGGATGTTTCACCATTGCCCGTCTCCCCGGAATGACAGCTTCGATCTTTGAAGGGAAATACTCCCTTGCCCTTCCATAGAGCGGAGTCACTCCTTACGGTTCAAGAACAGCGACCACACCTGCCGGAAAGAATATTCCCGGTGCAACGGGACGCAAAAAGGATCTGTTCGAGATCGTAGCAGCCCACGGGATCGAGTATGCCGCCACGGCCAGCATCGGATACTCCGAAGACTATCTCAGAAAGCCAAGCACGGCGGCTTTCTGCAGTTCCATCTCTTGCATTTACGTTCTTGCCCCCTCTTCGACGTGCTGGGAGTTTCCCGTTGAAGAAACTTTAGAGATAGCAAGGGAAACCGTGGATAGCGGGCTCTGGTTCCTTGCCGGGTACGAGAACGGCGAGTTTGTGCTCAACCGAAAACCTCGCGAGTTCTCTCCCCTGAAGAATTACCTTCTGAAACAGGCCAGGTTCAGGCACCTGAAAGAAAAGGATATAGAGATCATTGCCCGAGGCAGGGACAAGAAGTGGGGAAAAATATCCAGGGACTGGAAATGATTAATAAACCGGGGCGCTTATGGGCGCTCCGGGTTGCCCGGAGTGGTTGAAAGTCCACTAAATGCTGATCTCCCTGCAATAAAACCCGTGCTCCAGCATGCCTGAAGGTTGAATCCCCCTGTGGGACCATCGACATCAAGCACCTCGCCGGCAAAGAAGAGATTGCTGATCTTTTTTGAGGCCATCGTGTCAGGGTTTACCTCTTTTAGCGATATCCCGCCCCTTGTAACTACTGCCCACTTGTAACCCAGCAGGCTCGTCGGGGTCAAAGTGAATCCTTTTAGAGTTTCCACCAGCTGTTGTCTTTCGCCCCTTGCCACCTGAGCGGCCCTTTGATCTTCTGCTACCCCTGAAACCCTCATTAGAACAGAAACCACAGCACGGGGGATCAGTTCACGAAGGACAGACCTCACCTCGCCTCCCTGGATCTCCCGGAAACCCCTCAGCAGCAGGTCGTCAAGTTCCTTTGGATCAATATGGGGGAGAAGATCAAGGGAAAGAGTCACCGTCCCTTTTTTGATTCCTTCAGCTATGAAGGGGGAAAGGTTCATGACCATGGGGCCGGAAATACCGAAGTGGGTGAATAGGACTTCTCCCTTCTCCTTTCGGCTTCTTCCATCGGAAGGGGTAACGGAAAGGGTGACATCCCTGAGGGTAATACCCATCAATTCCCTGCAGAAGGATTCTTTTATTCTTACGGGGCTGATGGATGGCTCTCTCCGGGTAACAGTGTGTCCGAGGTTTTCCGCCCAAAGATAACCGTCTCCTGTTGATCCTGTAGAAGGGCAGGAGAGGCCTCCTGTAGCGATAATAAACCTGTTGCCTTCAATGGGGGTGCCCCTTTCAGTCAAGGCCCTATTTATCCTGCCGTCTTCCTGTTCAAGGGTTATGACGGCCGTCCGTGTCATTACAGTGACACCGTTCATTCGCATCTGCTCCAGCAATACTCTTCGAACATCATAGGCGCCTGACCCTTTTGCCGGGAAAATCTTGCCGTCCTTTTCCCTTACAGTCTCAAGACCCCGTGAGCTAAAAAAATCCAGTGTCTCCAAAAGCCCGAATTGCCTGAAGGCAGGGATCAGAAAACGGCCGTTCTTGCCAAAGTGTTCCGATAGCCTCAAAGGGTCCTGTTCGTCATAAGCGAGGTTGCACCGTCCATTTCCGGTGATAAGGAGTTTCTTCCCCGGCTCTTCGTTCTTCTCCAGAAGGATCACCCTGGCACCGTTAAGGGAAGCGGTCCCGGCCGCCATCATTCCCGATGGTCCGGCCCCGATCACGACAACGTCGAAAATGTTTCCCAAGATGTTCTCCTCCCTGAAAGAGATATTTTCAATATGTCCAAACCCGGGTCTTTTTTCTGCAGATAAAATATTTTTTGGAATAAAACAGTGAAATCGATATTCTGATACGAAATCAGGAAATTGACAATCTTTTTAATAATAGGTATTCTATATAACACTTCGCGGAAAATGTAACAATTGGTAAATACAAAGAAGCTGATCTTCCTCCCTTTTTTGAGTCTGGGAGAGCCGAGAGCAAGAGATAGCGACTCCGTATTTCTATTCCATCAATTCGCAACACAAAGTAAAATAATACCTGTTCTTTCATCAACACCATTGTCAGAGTTCCCGTTTGTGGTGCACATGGAAGATGTTTTCGGAACAGGTGAAGTCTAACCCGGAAGGATCAAGGAGAGTGGTTAAATGAGAATGTTCGGCCGGCTCGTCTCGCTTCTGATACTCCCGCTTATAGCCGTCATTGTCTACAGCGCAAGCAGGGGATACTTTTTCGGAAGGACCCCTATATGGACCTTTGAAATGTCAATGTTCCTTTTCGGGTGTTTTTTCATGCTGGGTGCCGGCTATTGCCACATGGAGAAGAAACATGTAGCTGTAGATGTGGTCAACCATTACCTTCCCCTGAAATGGCAGAAGGTTTTTGGCGTTTTTTCCGAAATGGTGGTTATTTTCCTTATGGCCGCAATAATATATGTAAGCGTACCTGCGGCCCTGAGGTCATACGCCATCAGGGAACGGTCCACCCACCAGACTCCCTTCAACCCTGTAGTATGGTGGTTTCGCTGGATAATCCCCATTGCCTGCACACTGATCACTTGGCAGGCTGTCAGGAACACGATCTCCCTGTTGTTTATCCAATCCGACCCAGCACCGGGAACGGAAAAAGGCTAAGGAGTGTCCGCCATGAGTAGCGAACTCTATCCTCTTCTTATGTTCGCAGCGCTCTTCTTCCTGCTGGCCGTGGGTGTTCCCATCGCTTTCTCCCTTGGTGCTGTCGCGGTCGTATTCTCCTACTTCCTTTGGGGGCCGGGAGCCCTTAACATTCTTGTCTCTGCCGCCTGGGGGACCATGAACAACTTCGTCATAATTGCCGTGCCCCTTTTCATCTTCATGGCCTACATACTCCAGAAGACCAACGTAGTGGAAGACCTTTATAGCGCTTTTTACAAGTGGTCCGGGGGCCTGAGGGGCGGTCTTGCGATAGCCACTGTAATAGTGGGAGCTTTCCTGGGGGCCGTTTCCGGCGTTGTCGCGGCAGGCGTTATAGGGCTGGGACTTATTGGCCTTCCACAGATGCTCAAGCACGGTTACGACAGGAGGATGACGCTGGGGACAATTATGGCCTCGGGGACCCTGGGCCAGCTGATACCCCCAAGTACGAACATGGTCCTTTACGGTGCAGTTACAGGAGTATCCATCGGCGGTCTTTTCGCTGGAGGGATCACGGCGGGGATATTTCTGGCCATACTCTACATTGGCTATGTCCTGGTCCGTGGCCTGATCAACCCGTCGATGTGCCCCGCCCTTCCCCCGGATGAACGAGCCACACCTAAGGAAAAACTATCGGCATTGGGAAACGTCTTCTTCCCCGCCCTTCTGGTGGTCCTGGTTCTTGGGACGATCCTTACCGGAATGGCGTCACCTACAGAGGCTGCAGGCTTCGGAGCCGCAGGGGCCCTTGTGATAGGTTTTCTCAAGAAACGCCTTAACTGGGATATCGTATACTCCACCTGCTATGAAACCCTTTCCATTACGGCCATGGTAGGATGGATGATGATCTGCGCCACCGCGTTCGGGTCAGTCTTTTCCGGGGTTGGCGGCAACAGGCTCATAGCCCAGATGGCCATGAACATGCCCGGCGGTCCCACGGCGGTACTTCTCGTTTCGGCGCTCTTCTTTTTCGTGCTTGGAATGTTCCTTGAGCCGGGGGCGATAATTTTCTTCGCAGTTCCGATCGTTGCCCCGATACTTACCAGGCTGGGTTATGATCCTTTATGGATCGGACTTGCATTCAATGTCCTTCTCCAGTGCGGGTACCTCTCGCCGCCGTTCGGTTTCAGCCTTTTCTACCTGAAGGGAGTAACCCCGCCCGACGTGGACCTTACGGAGATATACAGATCGAGCCTGCCGTTCCTTGCGATACAGGGGTTATGTGTGGTCGCGATATTTATTTTCCCGCAGATAGTCCTCTGGTTTCCGAGGGTTGTTCTGGGTTATTAGACAACAATCTATCTATCGGGCTTATTGAAATGTTGATAAGCAGGAAAGACCCTCTGTCGTATCACAAGACCTTGAAACAAAACCTTGAAAGGGGTGGTGACGCAAGAGAAACTTTTTTCAGGTACGTTAGGGGTTTTGAGCAAAACGCCGAATAAAACCACAAATGATTCGGCAGTTACTCCAGAAAGGGAGGTTTATGAGAGTATGAAAAAGATGCTTGCACTGTCGCTCATGATCGCGGTTCTGCTTGCTGGAGCCAACGCCGCTTTTGCAGCGAAAGTTAACTGGAGACTGGTAACCCACGCAATGCCCGGGACGGAACAGCAGAGGATCGCAGAGGATTTCTGCGAGACCGTGAAGACCCTTTCCGGCGGAGAATTTGTCATTGAGGCTTTCCCCGCAGGAGTCCTGTTCCCGGTTTTCGAGTCCTTCGACAACCTTGCCAACGGCGTTGTCCAGGCTTCCATGGTCTACGGTGCCTACTGGCCCGGTAAAGACCCGCTGTTCATTCTTACCACCCGCCCCGGAGATCCCATCGGCACCTACGCCGAGGGAGTCTACGTAACGGAGAAGCTCTTCAGCTGGTTCGAGAAGCTCTATGCCAAGCACGGCATCAAGTACCTCGGACATCTTATGAATAGTCCCCTTTACGAACAGCTTATGTCGACGAAGCCGATCCGTTCCCTTGAGGAGATCAAGGGAGTCAGGATCCGTACCTCCGGTTTCGGCGCCCGTTTTTACGATGCCCTCGGGGCAACAACAGTATCCCTTGCGGCCAA
>CAZAMZ010000076.1:0-7562 GCA_964486375.1 uncultured Synergistaceae bacterium
CGACCAGGGGTATGCCGGCTATCCTTATCAGAGGCTTGCCAGGAAGCCGGGTGCTTCCATACCGCGCAGGAATGACAGCAAGAGTATTCATCCTTGAATTTCCCCCTTCATTTCCGCAAAAGCGGAAAAAACACGGTACACCTCATGCCTCTTTTCCCAGCCCAGTACTCCCGATGCATACCCGACAATTCCTTCGATGGCGCCCCCGGTTCCCATTCTCTCTTTTCCCGCCCTGGCCATGATGTCCTGGCGGCCAGGATCGCCCAGTATCGAAAGTGCTTCCCGTGCCAGCAGAACGGGGTCTGGCGGGACAAGGGATTCAGCCTCCCCGAGCAGTTTCTTCTGTACCCTCTTGCCCTTTTCGTCGATGGAGACGACAGGGACTCCCAGCCCGGCGCATATCTGGTTGGCCGTCCCCCCGAGGCCGATGAGAACGTCCGAAGCAAGGGCCGCTTCCTGGACGTCGCCGGAAAAGAGTTTCACCGAATACCCGTCTTTTCTGGAACGGATAAGGTCCCCTGAAACGAACTCCCATAAAGGGGCCTTCTCCAGAAGCCTGCCTGCGTCCAGTGTGGGTGCAACGACCATTACAAAACTGCATTCAGCCCCGCCGGCAACAAGGGCCGCAGCGTCAAGGAGCAGGCCCAGGTCGTCGTAAGCCCTCTCCCTGCTCCCCGGCAGGAGCAAGACCTGTTTGCCGGTCTTTTTCGGGTTCCCCTTATCAGTATCACCTGCAAGGTCCATTATGGGGTTCCCCCTGTAGACCGCATCTACTTTCTTTTCTGCCAGTTCCCTTGCTGTCTCTGGATCCCGGGTGAAGACCTTCCTGCTTCTTTTCCTGAGCAGTTTAGCCTCAAGGCGCCAGTGGCCATGCAGCCTGACCGACTTGGCCGTGGCCAGGAGGACGGGTTTTACCCCCTGACCCCACAAGGTATGGAGGAAGAGATAGACGTCACCCACGCAGACAACGGTCCTTATCCTCCCCCTCAGTCCGCTCCAGGCGGAAGCCTGTGCACTGATATGCCTTAGCAGTCCCGACCTGATGTCTCTCATCAGGTCCTTCAGCCGGTACTTCACCACACCCCCGCTTGGCGTCTCGCTAGGCGGGGACAGCACAGGGATCCCCCTTGTCCCGTATTCCCTGCCCCTTCCGACAAGGGGAAAACCCGATACCTCCGAAAGGGGGAACTCCTTTTTCAGTCTTGATGCAAGCAGGCTCCCGATGGCGTCCTCACCGTGACCGTTGGATGATACAACGATCCTGGGCCTGAGGCATACGGACAGTTCCTGAAGAAAGGGGGCCTCGTTCCTGACCGAAGTACAGACCCTGGGGATGTAGACAGGGACGCATGGCTGCCAATCAACAGGAAGGTTGAAAATGTCCTTTTCTGTGCATATCAGCGACCTTGCTCCCTTAGAAAGGGCTTTTTCGCAGACCCCGTCCAGTTCCCGTGCACTGAAAATGTGGTGATCCCTGAAGGCCTCGTGGATGACGGGCTTAAAACCCAGTTTTTGCAGAAAATGGTTGAAGCTGGCGGGATTGCCTATGGCCGAGAAAGCCCCCACGGGTTCGGAGGGCGGCCCCGAATCGACCAGGAGGTCAACCCCTTCCGAGAACCTTGACCATCCCGCAAGGGAAAGACCGGAAAGGAAGGAATCCCGCCCGGTAACCTCAAAGATCATTCTCCTTATATCATCCAGCCTGTCGCGGGAAACCTGGTCGGCTTTTGATATTACAACCAGGTGGGCCCTTTCAAGGGAACCTGCTTTCTCCCTGAGCATACCGGCCGGCATCATTTTCCCGTTGCCGAAGGGGCAGGTGGCATCCACGAGCACTATATCCACATCTCTGCCCATCCTTCTGTGCTGGAAACCGTCGTCTGCGATGGCCAGGTCGGCCCCACGCCCGGCAAGGCACTCCACGCCGGCCGTCCTGTCCGCCGAGACCACAATGGGAACCCCTTCAAGTCTTCCCGAGAGCAGCAGAGCCTCATCTCCCAGCAAGTCCCTGCTGCGCTCGCAGTCGGCGGCAAAAAGGATCTCCTTCCCCTTGCGGCCGTAGCCCCTCATTACTATTCCCGGTTTCAGTCCCGCTTCAAGGAAAAGTCTGGCAAGCATCTCAACGAAGGGGGTCTTGTTGGTGCCTCCATGGGTGAGGTTGCCAACGCTGATAACAGGTATGGAAGGCTCTTTTGAAGCAGAAATGCCGTGGTCATAGGAAAAATTGCGCATCGAGGAAAAGTGCCCCGCCAGCCACCCCAGTGGCGAAAGGAGGCTCCAGGGCGAAAATCCCGTTTCCCCCCTGATATACCTGAAATAACTAGACAGGATGGTTCCCATTTTCCTCACCGAACTGGAGGGAACAAAGTCTTGAGTAAAGTCCGCCGGCATCCTTGAGGGTATCATGGGTCCCCTCCTCGACCACCATTCCACGGTCTATAACAAGGATCCTGTCGGCCTCCCTGACCGTGGCAAGACGATGGGCTATTACGATGGATGTGCGCCCGGCCATGGCCTTTCTCATCGCCTCCTGGATCTCCTGTTCCACCGCTGCGTCAAGGGAGGACGTTGCCTCGTCCATGATGAGGATCCGGGGATCGCGGACAATGGCTCTTGCTATGGCGACCCTCTGCCTCTGTCCTCCGCTCAGGGTTACGCCCCGCTCCCCTATCTCCGTTTCATAGCCGTCCGGAAGGGACATGATGAAGTTGTGGATCCCCGCTATGCGGGCAGCCTCCAGAACATCGCATTCGGACGCATCCTCGCATCCGTAGGCAATGTTGAAGGCCACGCTTCCCTTGAGAAGAACAGGGTCCTGCGGTACTACTCCGATCCTTCGCCTCAGCGCCTTCAGTTCAAGGCGCCTCAGGTCTATTCCGTCGATGGTCACTGCGCCTTCCTGGGGATCGTAGAAACGGGTGATCAGATCCGCTATGGTAGATTTGCCAGCTCCCGTGGGGCCGACTATGGCGACCTTCTCCCCGGGGAGGATCGTAAAGGACACTTTGCTGAGCACCGGTAAACCTTCAGTGTAGGCGAAAGTTACCTCCCGGAAGGATATTTCGCCCCGGAGATCCTCTATCTTTTCGGGATGCCTGGGCGGCTGGACTTCGCTCTCGGTATCGAGTATCTCAAAAACCCTTTCGGCTGAAGCGAGCCCCTGCTGCATCTGAGCGACAACTCTTGAAAAGACCCTTACGGGCTGGACCAGGAGGGCAAGGTAACCCAGGAATGCTATCAGCTCTCCCGGTGTCAGTTCCCCCGATACCACAAGCCTTCCGCCGAACCAGAGGATGATCGCCAGGGCAGAAATGAGGATCACTTCCACGATCCCGGTGAGGGCAGCATTTGTCTGCACACCCCTCATAAGGGCCCTGAAATGGGCGTTGCTCTGGGATTCGAACCGTCCGTATTCCTGCTCCTCGGTAGCGAAAAGCCTTACGATCCTTATCGCGGAAAGGGCTTCGGCCGCGATGGCAGAAAGCCCGGCCAGCTGCTTCTGGATATCGTGACCCACTATCCTCAGGCGTTTCGAGGCAACGTCCAGCACGTAGGCAGCAAGGGGCAACACCAGGAATGTGAGAAGGGAAAGCTTCCAGTTGATATAGAGAAGGAAGCCTATCATCCCGATGAAACTCAGACCCTGGACGACGATATCTATAAAGACCGATGTGATCATGTTCTGAAGGATGGTGACGTCGTTGGTTATCCGGGAAAGCATCTCACCGACCCGGTGACCGTAAAGGTAGCGGAAGGACATCCTCTGCATGTGGTCATAAAGCCGGAGTCGAAGATCCACGACGACCCGCTGCCCTACCCAGCTCATCAGGTACTGCTGCCCGTAGAAGAAAACGCTCTTCGCAGTGTAGAGAAGGACTATGCCCACGGCTATAAGGTTGAGTACAAGCATGTTCCTGCTTATCAGGACATCGTCCACAATATTCTTCAGCAGCCATGGCGCGGCGATGGCACAAGCCGAAGACATGACCATGCAGACCAGTGCCGCCGCCAGCCGCCGGGTGTATGGCAGACCATGGACAAGAAATCTTCCATAGACGCTCCTGTTCATTTCTTTCGTTTTCTTCAAGAGCTCACCCCACGGTTTCGGAAATACGGCCTGCAATGAACCTGGCAGCTCCAGGACAATAGCGGATCTTTTCCAGGCTTGCCCTGATGCTTTCACGCCGGTCGCTGTCCTTAAGCAACAATGAAGCATACCGGGACACGTCGGCAGCTGAAATATCCCCTACAAGTTCCGGAAGCACCTCAGCCCCTGCAAGACGGTTGGGCCAGGCGAGGAATCCGGCCTTCCTGCTCCTGAGACGAAGGGCTTTCTCCTTCAGCACCCGGCCCGCTAAAGGGATACTCCCCAGGACACCCATAAAACCTGAAAGCGGCACGTGCCTGAGGAAGGAAAAGGGCAGGACAACAACCCCCGGTGTGAGGCTGTATGCCAGCTCAAGGGTGTTGGTGCCCGGCTGGGTAACAGCCAGGTCGGCGCCTTTCAGGAGGCTTCCTGCAGGGAGGGTGGAGACCCTCATCCCCGCGGACTGCCACAGCCCGACTTCTTCCGGGTCAGAAAATGGCGAAAGGGCGACCACCATCTCGGCCCGGGGCAGTTCTCCTTCAATACCGGCGCTGACGTCCCTGATAAAAGGCATGGCGGCGGTACGGATACTCTTTCGGCTCCCCGGGAAAAGCACCACCCTGAATTCTTTTTCCTCCGGCCACACGTAAAGAGGATCGTCCATTACAAGTGAATCTGCGACCAGGTCCCCGGCGACGATCACATTATCACTCATCGTAAAGTCCTGGTGGATATCCTCTCCGAAAGCGGAGAACACAAGGTCACACTTCCCCAGGAGAGGTTTGGGCCCGTAAGTGTAACAGAAAAGGGGCACTTTGTGCCTTGCGGAAAAGGCCAGCCCGAAAAGCAGGTCCCCCCCCAGCTGCAGGATAGCGCTGAAAGGGCCCCCGTCCTTGCTTGCCAGTGTCCCGAAAACCGAACCTGGAGGCCTTACCTCGACCGCTCCAAGACGCCGGGCTATCGCTGATTCATTGCCGGCGGCGTACTGGCATGGCAACAGGAACAGGGAGACTTCAAAACCTGACCCTGAAAGAGCTTTTATCATGGGTCTCACCCAACACCACAGCTCCCCCGGTCCGTTGGCAAGGACAAGGATCCTTCTCATGACGAGACGGCCTCCATAATTGCTCCTGCCCACCCTGCCGCTGCATTTCCGCCATTCAGCGATGATGCGATTTCCCTGATCCTGGCGTCCAGGGCTTCTCTCTGATCGGAGTTGCCCATGTAGAGGTCGAATTTTTCCAGAATTTTCCCCGGCGAAACATCGGACTGGAGGAGTTCGGGGAAAAGAGGACTTCCTGCCAGAATATTGGGTATCGATATGAAAGGTGTCCTGACAAAGGTCTTGTAAACCAGCCAGGAACTGAAAGAGGCACTGTAAAGGACTACCATGTATTTTTCAAGGATCAGGGCTTCGACTGCAGCTGTGCCGCTTGCCCCTATGACCATTTCGGAGGCTGCCATCAGTTCCGTCCCCTTCCCCTCGTAAATCTCCTCCGGATCGCAATTGCCCCTGATGAACGAGGCAGTTTCCCCGTCAAGACCCGGGGCGACGGAGAAAACAGGTCGGAACCCCCTGTCGCTTATTCCCTTTGCGGCCCTCAGCATCATGGGGAGAAGCCTATGTACTTCACTCCTCCTGCTTCCCGGGAGCAGGGCGATAACCTTTCTCCCGTCCCCATGCCCAAGATCCGCGGGTATCGTATTCCGGGTCTCGCATGAAAGGGGATGACCGTACCACCTGCAGGAAACCCCATGTTCCTCAAGAAAGGCCCTCTCAAAGTCAAAAAGGGGGAAGCAGATATCGCAACAAGCAGCCAGCGGTCTTGCCCGTCCCCGCCTCCAGGCCCAGACGGTGGGTGGGGCTATGTAAAAGATCCTTCCGGAGTAACCTCTTTTTCTCAAGGTTCTCAAAAGGGGGATGTGAAAGTCGGGGCTGTCGATAACAACGACACCCAGGGGGGATCTCCTGATCACTTCGTCGGCAATTTTGCCTTTCAGTGCCCAGAGCCTTGGCACCGCACCAAGAACCTCGGTGATCCCCATCAGGGACAGGGAACTGCAGTCCCATTGAGGATTGCCTCCTGCTGAACTGCCCTGGGGCCCCATCATGCCCCATATCTCCCCTTCGAAGCCCATGTCTTTGAGAGCATGCACAAGAAGGCCGGAGTAGCGGTCCCCCGAGACCTCCCCGCAGCTTACGAAGAGGGAGCCGGAACTATCCCCGTTACCGAAATGCTCCATTTCTCCGCCCTCTCCCTGAAAGCCCCTCCACCAAGGATCACCGTTCTCCCTGCCTCGACGGCAAGACATTCAATACCAGCTTCATGCATTGAAGCAAGAGTGTCCGTGCCGACCACAGGCATATCGAACCTTTCATCCTGATCAGGGCGCATCATCTTGACCACCACGCCACCGCCGGAGATCTTCCCTGCCCTTAGTATGGCGGAATCGGTCCCCTCCATGGCCTCGACTGCAACCACGGATCTTCCCTTTACCACAACGGTCTGGCCGAATGAGAGGGGGACCAGAGCAGAAGCTATTGCCGCCCCGTAGGCGATATCCTCGACCTCGCCAGTGAGCGGCGCCCTGCCGGCAATGACCCCTTCAGGGGCCATAAGCTCCGGAATGATCTCACTATAGGGAAGGACCCGCACGCCATTTGCCTCTAAAAAACCCACTATTGCCCCCAGGAGGGAGTGGTCGTCCCTTTTCGGCAGAGATGAGAGTACAGAGCGAAGGGCACCGTCGATGAGATCCTGGCGATACATAAGCGTCTTTGATACCAGTCCGGCAAGGATAACGGCATCGATGCCCCTTTTTTTCATTTCTTCCATGAGTTCGCCAAGGGCAGGTTTGCTGATCCTTACCACTTCAGAGGCAACCTTTTCAAGATCACGGATCTCATCCCTGAAAGCGAAGGCCACCGGGGGACATCCTTTTTCAGAAAGTCGCGAGGCGATCTCTATCGGAAGGACCCCTTCGCCGGCAAGCAACCCTGTATTTCTGTTCAAAGAGATCACCGCCTAACTGTCAGCAGACCTGACAAGAAGTCCGGCTACTGCAAGAAAGATCAGGTTCGGCGCCCATGCTGCGGCAACCGGGGGAATATAACCCGCCTCCCCGAAGGAGCGGGAAAATGACATGACAACATAATAGGCAAATACGATAAGAACACTCATAGCAAGACCCACACCAGCGCCTGATCTCTGGGGCCCGATCCCAAGGGAAGCCCCAAGTACGGCGAGTATCACGCATGCCCATGGCAGGGCTATCTTCAGATGGAAGAGGACCCACAGTGGAGCCAGGTCGGCTCCCTGTTTGCTCATCACGCTGATATGCCCCCAGAGCTGCCAGGCACTCATCTCTGCCGGTCTCTGGGAGGTCTGTGCCACCTCCGCGGGTCCCAGCCGGAGCGGGAGTTTCTGGCGGGCAAAAGCAAAAAGGAGCTTGACGGACCGGTCCTCCCTTACCT
>CAZAMZ010000077.1:0-7540 GCA_964486375.1 uncultured Synergistaceae bacterium
AATGGGCGGTCTTCCATTCGAGGGAGGCCAGTTCAGGTTCTATCCGGGACGAGAATTGCCATCCATTTGTAATAGAGGGGAAGCATCACCTCATTATGGCCGTCAACGGCAACGAAACGCAGATGGCTTCCCTGGGGAAGGTGATCGGAGACAGGACCGACAGCGAGTTTATTGCAAGAATGATCGTGGAAATGGACCTTCCTTTCCCGGAGACTCTGGCCTGCTTCTCTTCAAACTTCGTGGGTATCTATGACGGGAAGCCCTTCGCGAAGAAGGGCGACAGGCAGTTTCTGCGTTTCCAGGCCGGCAACGACATTGTTTTTGCCAGCGACTTCCCTTTCGGTTTTGACGGGCTTGCCAAACCCGAACAGAATTACTGCTGGTTCGACGGTAAGGAAAGGGTCATAGGGACCTGACCCATGAAGGGAGGCACCATGAAGAGAATAACCGTCTACGGAGCCGGAAGCTGGGGAACCGCCCTGGCTGATCTCCTTGCCCGCAAGGGCCACCATACCACCCTGTGGTGCCGGCGGCCTGAACAGGCCAGGGCCATCAACTCCACTGGAAGGAACCCTGACTACCTTAAGACTTCAGATCTATCCCCTTCCCTCGAGGCAGTCTCCAGCCTTGAAGAAGCCTCAGGAAATTCGGAGCTTCACGTATGCGCCATACCTACCCAGAACGTAAGGGGTTTCCTTGAGGAAGCAAAAGCCTTCTGGCCTGGCGATGCAAGAATGTGCAACGTGGCGAAAGGCATAGAGATATCCACAGGGATGAGGATAAGCCAGATCGTCTCGGAGGTACTCCCCCGCTGCACGTATTCAGTGCTCTCGGGACCAAGCCACGCCGAGGAGGTAATAGATGGGAAGCCGACTGCAGTAGTAATTGCATCCGCCACCCCCGGCGAAGCCGAACTCTGGCAGGATATCTTTTCAGGTCGATCCTTCAGGGCATACAGCAGCGATGATGTCGCGGGCGTAGAGATAGGCGGGGCAGTCAAGAACGTCATCGCCATTGCGGCGGGGATCGCAGCCTCGAGGGAAATGGGATACAACACCCTTGCCGCCCTCGCCTGCAGGGGACTCGCCGAAGTAATGAGGCTGGGCGCCCGGTGCGGGGCACACCCCCTTACCCTTGCGGGCCTGGCAGGAGTGGGAGACCTCATGGTGACATGTTTCAGCAACCTCTCCAGGAATTACAAGCTCGGGAAAGCGATAGGAGAAGGGATGTCCCTGGATGAGGCTATGAGATCACTGGGGCAGGTGGCGGAAGGAGCCTACACCGTTGACGCCCTGGTAAAACACGCAAGGGAACTGGGTGTGGAGCTTCCGCTGACCGAAGCGGTGCACCGTATCCTGTATGATGGGGTTTCCCCCGAGTGCATTATGGTATCTTTTTTCGGTAGGGAACTGAAGCCCGAACTGCCCCCGGAAATGTACTGGGGAAGAGAAAAGAACAAGAGCGAATAAGAATGGGGTAATCCCGGATTTGAACGCAAGAGACCAGGAGGTTCGCAAATGGATCTGGAAAATCTGGAGAAAAAGATGAAGTCCCTTGATCGCTGTGTTTACAGACTCGAACAGAAAGCAAGGTCCGCCGATCCCGAAGCCCAGGACATAATAGCTCTCGACCTGGAACAGAGCGTCCAGATATGCCTGGACGTGGCATCGGCCATCATCTCTTCTGACGGTTCCTTATCGGCCGCCCCTTCCATGCAGGGCAAGTTCGAAACCCTGGAAAACATCAGGGTTCTGACGCCTGAAGTTGCCAAGGGAATGAAAAAATCCCTAGAGCTGAGGAACATCTTCCTGAACGACTGCCGGTCGGCGGACCGAGGAACTGTCCTTTCCCTGCTGGCATCGAGCATATTGTCCTTTAAAGCCTTTGCCGAATCCGTCTCCAGGCACAAGGGTCTGGCCTCAGTCAACAGCTGATACAGCGACCGGCCTTATGATCCGGAGCCGTCCCTTATCCTGAAATCCTCCCCAAGCCAGGATGCCATCAGCCTGGCCGATAGAATAATAAGGGGAATAGATACTGCGAAGCGTATCAAGGTGAAGGGTACCCCGAGGAACGAAGCCTCGAAAATGGTCATCGGGACCCTGCATATTGCTGCCGCATTCAGGAAAGTGAGCAGGATACCCAGGGAAGCCCCTTTCCTCTGAAGAACAAGGCATAGAGGCAGGGCCACGAAAAGCCCCCCTACCATCGTCCCGGCAAGCACTATGGCCCAGAAATATCCCCTGGCACCGGAATCCTTCCCCAGGTTGCTCTCGACGGTCTCCCTTCTCACCCAGGCATTGAAAAGTCCGACAAGAAGAAAGGCCGGCGGGAGAAGGCCCGCCATGGATCTTGTGAAGGATATGAAGTTTTCAGCGCTCCTGATACCCGGCCCATATCCAAGATACCCGGAGAGGACCGCGAATACCGCGAAAACCGCAAACACCAGCCAGCTGAAAGGAGGAGATCCTGCCTTCTTCATGGCAATTCTCCGAAGAACAGACCGATAGCCATGGATACTGCAAGGGCGACGACCAAACCTGCAAGGTTCCTTGCCATAGCCGCCCGGGCTCCCAGAAATCTTTTTTCAAGAGGGAAGGTAACAACGCCCACCATCATAAGGGTTGTAGTGAAGGCTGCAATGACCGTATAAGGGACCCCTTTCTCCAAAAGGATCCCGGAAAGGGGAAAAGCCACAAAACCTGGTATGGCCGCGATCGACCCTGCAGCGGCCCCGATGGCAGCCCCGGCAAGAAGCCCTTTGCCCGCAAGAAGGTCCAGTATGACATCCTCCCGGATAAGACCCAGGCTCAGAGATGTCAGAACCAGAACTACCAGGAATACCGGCAGGATCCCCCTGAAAAGGGACCAGGCGGATCTTGCTGCTTTAACAGACCTCTCCCTGTCAGTGAACCACGATAATGAAAAGAGCACTATCGCCAGGATCCATGTAAAGAGCATGACGATCCTTCCTCCCCGGCTAGAAAAACCTTGCAGGGTCAATTTTACAGTCTTTGCCCTGCTTCCTCCAATTATCGTCAATTCCCTGGTCGATCTGCATTTTGAAGACCATTCACTTTCAGCAGACAGGTCGGAAATTAAAGTGATAAAATCATTTCAGGATGGTGAATCCCTTGAGTGATGCATTGATGGCGGCCCTTTCGGCCTCATCGGTTCTGGAGTCCCTGGGCCACCGTTCAGCAGTGGTCGGTGGGGCTATACGTGACGCGATCCTGTGCCGCGATTCAGGAGAAGCCGATATTACCACGTCGGCGGGGACGGGTGATATCCTTCTTGCATGGCCAGGGTCGGCTGTTATAGGGAGACAGCCTGATGCTTCGGTCATTATCCGCCACGAGGGATTCCTGATAGACGTCAGTTCCTTCCGAGGGAATGATCTCGAAAAGGATCTGGGCATGAGGGACCTGACAGTAAATTCCATCGCAATGACACCCGATGGGAAGATCATTGACCCCTGGGGCGGTGCTGCCGACATAGCCTCAAGGGTACTTCGTTTTACCCGCGATCCAATGGAAAGGCTAAGGGAGGATCCGCTAAGGGGAGTTCGGATAGCCCGTTTTGCATCCCTTCTCGACGGCTTCTCGATAGACGAAAGATCCTGCCAGGCCTGCCGGGAATTTTCAAAAGAGGTAGCCTTGTTGCCTGGAACCCGGATCGGGAAGGAAATACTGCACGCCCTCGAAGGGGATCTTCCTCATTTCCTGGTATCCCTGGAGATGCTCGGTATCCTGGAACCGGTTTTCCCATTTCTGGCTGAGGCTCCCAGGGGCGCCAGGACGGCGGTTCTCGGTCGCTTGAACCTTGCCGGCAAAAAAACGATGGATCCTGCGGTAAGGGCAGCATGCCTGATGGCAGATACGGGAAACAGCGTCAGGGGAATTGTCCGGTCGTGGGGCTGGCCAAGGCCTCTCGCAAGGGAGGTTTCAAACCTGGTGATAAACCGGCTTTTCCCCTCTTCAGAGTTTGACCCCGGCATGCTGGCAAACCACTTCAGGACCGGGGGGAAGTCATGGATCAACAGGCTTTTTCTTTTCGGACTTATCGACTGCCTGAACGGCAGACCTGACCTGACTGACGGATGGGCGGGGAACAGGATCAAGGCTCTGCGATCGATCGTTCGGCTTGAAAAGATGAAAGGAACATATTCGGGAGAAGAAATAATGGACGTTATGGGCCTTGAAAGCGGACAAGCCGTCGGGGAGGTCATCGCCCAACTGGAAGAGGCCATATCCCTTGGATCTGTGGCCGACAGGGATGAGGTCCTGCTATGGCTGTCCTCGAGAAAGAACAACTGCCCGGATCAGGTATAGAATCTTTTCTTATTGGCTTGAACATAGTATGCTTGATGTCAGTCTTTATTACATGCAATGGAGGGTCCTGATGGATCAGGCCGAGATGGGGAGAACAGCGGTAGAATTCCAGCAGCAGATGCGGAAGAGGAAAATTGCGACGTGTCTTGTCCTGTCGGGCTGGTTCGCGACAATGTACCTGACGGACAAACTTTTCTGGTACGGGACCGTCAAGCAGATCGACGGCATCCTGGCAGTCATCTACCTGGCAAGCATCCCGATTGTGGCTTTCGTATCAAGCCCCAGGAAGAGGTCTTTCCTGGGCCTTATGGCAATTGCAAGTCTTTTGTTCATTTCCTCCTTTCCTCTTTTTTACGCCAGCCTCGGGATGCCTGTAAGCGTCATCCTTCTCAGGCAGGTCATGACGCTGCTGTTCTGCGCCCTTCTGGGACCATATTTCGTCAAACCCAAGGGATTCGCCTTTTTCCTTATCCTTTTGTTCAACGCCGCATGCTTCTATTACCCCATTCTCAAGGTAAGGGACATCGACGAAATATTGGCCTACATCATAGTCACCTACTCCTTCACACTGCTGTTTTCATATTTCTTCCTGGACATCCTGCGAATGAACGTGGGACACGTTTCAACCCTCCTTACAGCCAGAAAGAACGCCGAGAGCATGGCCCTCAAGGACGACCTTACGGGCGTATACAACCGCAGGTACTGCGACAACCTCCTGAGGGTTTTGACGGAGAACGAGACGGAAAAGGCACTTCTTTTCATCGACCTTGACGATTATCAGAATGTATGCCAGGCCCATGGTCACCTTGTGGGGGATGCATACCTGAAGAGATCGGCTGAAGCGATCCTGGAATCGGTCCGTTCCGGCGACATCGTCTCCAGGTTCGGGGGGAACCAGTTCGTTGTAGTCCTTGACAGCGGCGACATACCTCTGGCGGAGACTGTGGCGAGGCGTATAAGGAAAGCAGTCGGGGAAGTCATACCCGAATTCGGTGCTGCATCAATAGGTGTCACCAAGATCATCCCCGGGATCACCCAGCAGGCTGTACTGGTCAATGCCGACACCGCAATTTACCGCTCAAAGCATTCCCCTATGGGAAATATTGCCGTGGTCGACCCCGCAAACCCGAGGATGGAACCCGAACACTGGCCTGACCCGGATGTGGAACTCCAGGAGAGGTAAAAAAACGCGGGGGACCCCTTAAGGGGCCCCCTTTGCTGCTTTCTGACACTCGCCTTAACCGGCACCGAAAAGCCCTCGGAAAAGGCCCCATATCCATGATATGGCCGAAACCACGGCCTTGAAGAGGATTCACATTCCGATCACTCTCCCTTTTTGATATTATACCATAAGGGGTATACAGGAGGAATGGACGATGGGATCTGAAGCGATAGGCAACATCCTCTCCAGGAGGAGCATAAGAAGGTATAACGACAGGTCTTTGGAGGCCTCTTCCATCGAGACAATTCTGAAAGCAGCCATGAGTGCTCCCAGCGCCCACAACCAGCAGCCATGGGTGTTCGTTGTGATCGACGACAGGAAGATACTGGACAGCATCCCTGAATTCCATCCTTATTCGAAGATGCTTTACCAGGCCCCGGCTGCGATTGTCGTGTGCGGCGACCTCAGGCAGCTTCCAGCCCCCTACTTCTGGCAGCAGGACTGTGCAGCTTCGACCCAGAATATCCTGCTTGCAGCCAATGCCCTGGGGATAGGTTCCGTATGGCTCGGGGTGTTCCCCCACGAGGAACTGGTGACAAAAATGCAGGAACTTCTTGGTATTCCAGCTGAAATAAAGCCCTTCTCCATAATATCGCTGGGGTATCCCGCTGAGGACAAGGGGCCTTCAAACAGGTTCGACGCTGCAAGGATCCATCATAACGGCTGGTAACTCCGAAAGGGGAGGAAGCCCATCGCAGCGCTCAAGGCTCAAAACGGCAGCCGGCCTCTTTTTCTGAACCCTAACCTCAATATAGTTTTCGGTGTGACCCTTGTCTCTGTCCTCGGGGTGGCCAGTATTGCACCTGCCTTTCCCGAGATCATTCGGGCCCTGGGTGTCCACCAGGAGGACACCGCATGGCTCATAACGGCCTTTACCATACCGGGCCTGCTTTTCACCCCCATCACGGGACATCTCTCCGACCGTTTCGGCCGCAGGAAGATCCTGATCCCGTGCCTCCTTCTTTTCGGTATCGCCGGCGGAGCCTGTTTCCTGGCCAGGGACTTCAGAACCCTCCTTATCCTTCGTTTCCTCCAGGGCGTTGGTTCCGCACCCCTCAATGCCCTGAACGTAGTACTTATAGGCGATCTCTTTGAGGGACACGACCGTTCCGCAGCCATCGGTTACAACACGAGCGTCATAGGCCTCGGGACAGCTTCATACCCGGCCATCGGCGGACTGCTTGCAATGGCCGGCTGGAACTATCCTTTTCTGCTCTCCCTGATCGCCATTCCCATAGGAATATGGGCATACATGAGGCTAGACGAGGGAAAAGTAAATGCTCCTCCCTCGGGAAGGGGCAAAGTCAAGGCTGCAAGACCCCTCCTGCCGGATCTTATGAAAAGAGGAACCCCTGTACTTCTTTTCATAAGCATGATGACCTTTATAATCCAGTACGGCGGTTTCCTGACATTCCTGCCCTTCTACCTGAAATTCGGATACGGGGCCACCCCCCTTACGATCGGGCTCGTGTCGGCTGTGATGTCCCTTTCCAGTGCGGTTACCTCCTCGGCGGCAGGCTGGTTCTCAAACCGCTTCAGCGGGCGTTTCCTGCTTTCGGCCGCCTTCATGTTCTACGCTTCGGCCCTGTTGTTCATCCTCCATGTCCCCGGTGCTTCAGGTATGATAGTTCCCGCGGTGCTCTTCGGCATCGGACAGGGCATCAACATTCCCAACCTGCTGAACATGCTTACCGAAAGATCCCACGAGGAGAGCCGGGCAATGGTCATGTCGCTGAACAGCATGTCCCTCAGGCTGGGACAGACCGTCGGTCCCCCGATTTTCGGGATGATCTTCACCCTTCGGGGCGTCGGTGCTGTCTTCATGACCGGAGCGGTTATGGCCGCGGCAATGGCGGTGATCATTTTTGGAACGCTTCGAGGAAGCAACAAGCGTTGAAAACCAAGGGCGTAACTTGAAGGATCAAGAGCGTGAACAGTAAACAGAAGGTGCAAAGACACCTGCTTTTGATCTTGCAATTCACCGTTC
>CAZAMZ010000078.1:0-7513 GCA_964486375.1 uncultured Synergistaceae bacterium
GGGGGGAATGAACCATGTGTCATGCGCGGGCGTGACACGGCAGAAATCCGTCCTCTAGGGGCGGCCTGGCGTGTCAGGCCGCCCTATTTTGTCGGGAGGGACGGCTTGATGAGAAAGGTTTCGGCAGCAGTTTCATTGTTGGTGATCGGTCTGTTCTTTTTATGCGCTGGAAGCCGGTTTGCCTGGGCGGAGATATTCTCCGTTGAACCGGAGGTGGTCACGGGGAGCAGGATCTATACGAAACTGTCCGAGATCCCGGCTCCTGCCTACGTGATCACGGCGGAAGAGATAGCTGCCAGCGGTGCCATGGACCTTGGAACACTGCTGGATCGTAACGTTCCCGGGATCTTCATGAAAAAGAAGACAGGAGTATCGCAGCAGTCCGAGGTGGTGATCAGGGGAATAACCACCGAGATACTGGTGCTGGTCGACGGCATACCCTATTACAGGTCTTCCCATCTAGCTGATGGCGCCACCGTCGATCTTCGGTCCTTCCCTCTGGAGAATATCGAGAGGGTAGAGGTGGTAAAAGGAGGAGGTTCGGCGATCTACGGTTCTATGGCCGCGGGCGGTGTCATAAATATCATCACGAAGAAACCGGTTGCATCTGGCGGAATGATCCTGGCGGAAGCCGGCTCCAATGACTGGCGGAGGTATTATGTTGCGGGCAATGCTGTCGGGGATGGTCTGGGTGCCGGGATCTGGTATGAACGGACCGAGGAGGGCAGGAGAAGGCTTTTTTACGATACAGTGCCTGAAAACCGGTTCGATTCACTGGAATACAGGGGAGATGCCTACGGCCTGGTCCTCAGGGGGAGCAGATGGATCCTCCGGGCCGCAACCGGAGAGTACCGCTACAGGTATTTTACTCCCGGCTGGGGGCAGGACCCTGAGGATCTGAACGACGAGAGAAAAGAGTACAGCAGATATTCATTCCGTTACGATACAGATCCCTGGTACCTTCTGACCGGATACGATACCCAGAGATACGAGATCCTTCAAAATGCAGGCAATTTTTACGAAGACAGCGCCTTTACCGCCGAACTCGGAGGCAGGACCGTCATGGGCGAAGCCCTTGTCGCCTGGGGTGTCTATTACCGTTACGAAGAGACCGAATTCAGCGATGGCTGGGGAGATCCTGCTGTTTCCAGAGATCGCTATAATCTTGCCCCGTTCGTGGAGGTCTCTTTCCCTTTCAGCGACTGGGTTGCGAACCTGGGCACGCGGTATGAGATCTGGAGACAGGAGTCCAACGATCACGATGAGCTGATCCCCAAGATCAGCATACAGAGGCAGTTTGCGAACGGAAACATCTTCTACCTCGCTGCATCAAGGGTTTTTGCGATGCCCAGTTTTTACGAGATGTATGCCGAAGGCACCTGGACGGCGGGCAATCCGGACCTGAAGCCCGAAAAGGGCTGGAGTTACGAGGCCGGAATGAAGGGGCCGGATCAATACTCCTGGAGTTTCGGGATCTTTTACACCGATCTCGAGGACAAGATCAAATCGGTCTACGATCCCGGTATCTTCAAATATACCTATCTGAACCTTGCGGATTTCCGGACTTACGGGGTTGAGGTATCGAAAAGCTGGAAACTGGCGGGGAAATGGGTCTTTGCACTCAACGGCACCTGGCAGCATCCCGAAGAGAAGCAGGAATCCTCATCTCCCTGGGTCAGGAGCTACGGTGTCCCGGAATGGGAGATCGGGGGAGCCCTGAAGTATTACACCGGCCCCTGGGAAGTGATCCTTGACGTATCCTGGGCCGGCAACCGTGCAGGGGATGCAGGGTGGTACTCTTGGGATGCCGGGGATTATGTCCTGGTGGATCTCGCTATTTCACGGGATTCAGGGGACAACAGGATATCCCTTTTCTGTAATAATCTTCTGGACGAGAAATACACCTACAACTCGGCCGGCTGGCACTACTACGGTCCGGAGCGGAGTTTCAGGCTTAAATGGGAGAGGCGTTTCTAGGTCTCCGGAAAAAGAGAAAGCAGCGGGAGCGCAAAAGCGCTCCCGTTTTTTGTGTGCCTTCCTCTGATGTACAATACAAGCCGGCGGGTCTGAAGGCCCACGAAGGGCAGATGCCCTTTCGACGAAGAGGAGAGAGACAATGGGAAAAGATATCATGCCGGGGGATCTTGTCTTCATATGGGCCCCGCCCAAGGGCGACAGCTTCATCATCAGGGTGTTGGCAGGGGGCAGACAGGATACGCGGCTGGGACAGCTTCTCCATGACAACTTGATCGGAAAGCCTTTCGGAAGCTGGATCTATACGAATCTGGGCAAGCCCTTCTGCCTTCTGAGGCCGAACATCCAGGAGTTCAGCCGGAGGGTAAGGCGCCAGACCCAGATCCTCTACCCGAAGGACATCGGTTTTATACTGGTATCCCCGAATATTTTCCCCGGAGCCCTGGTGGTGGAAAGCGGTACCGGATCAGGGGGGCTGACCTCTGTCCTGGCCCACTTCGTGGGAGACACCGGAAAGGTCGTCTCATACGAAAAGAGGGAGGAGTTTTCTCTCCTGGCCAGAAGGAACTGCGAGAAGTGGGGGGTTGAACACAGGGTTGACTTCAGGATCCGGGATATTGCCGAGGGCTTCGATGAGCGGGAGGCCGATGCCGTATTCCTGGATCTCCCCAACCCCTGGGATTACATAGACAGGGCCAAGGAAGCCCTCGCGCCGGGCAACAGGCTCGGGATACTTGTACCTACGGTGAACCAGGTGGAAAAGGTCCTTGACGCTCTGTCAGAGAACTGCTTTTCCGATGTGCAGGTCTGTGAAATACTCCTCAGGTACTATAAGACGAACAGCAGGAGGATACGCCCCGAGGACAGCATGATAGGCCACACCGGCTACCTTATCTTCGGGTCAAGCGTGATCGGCTCCCCGGCGGCAAATGACGAGGGAGGCAATGATCTTTCTTGACCTGTGACCTGCTTCTCCACGTCTGCTGTGCGCCAGATGCGACGGTCCCATGGCCGGCGCTGACCGAAGAGGGTTACCATGTTGCCGGATATTTCTACTCTTCCAATATCCACCCCCGGAACGAATTTGAAAGAAGGGCATGGTACGTGAGGGTCCTTGCAGGGAAAATGGGGGGCAGCTGTATTATCGCCCCTTACGAACCCGCCGGCTGGCTAAGGGCCGTGAGGGATGACATCCTCGAACCCGAGGGGGGGGCAAGATGCACCCGCTGCATCAGGGAACAGATCCTCTCTACGGCAAGGGAGGCTCTTGCAAGGGGGATCGGCTCGATATCGACCACCCTGACGATCAGTCCTCACAAAAACGTTTCTGTCATTGAGAAGGCCGGCGAAGAAATTTGCCGGGATCTCGGCCTGAAATGGGTATTCCGGGTCTGGAGAAAGCACGGTGGATTCAGGCTTTCAGTTGAAAGAAGCTCCCGTATGGGTTTTTTCAGGCAAAACTATTGCGGGTGCGTTATGAGCATCAGGAATCAGTGATCGGAGTGATGTGCTGATGATCAATGGCAGCGGACATTCGGCTTCCGGAAAACTTGCGCCGGAAATTCTGGAAAGGGCAGTTCTGGCCTTTGGCGGTGCAAGGAGAGAGGAAGTCCTTATCGGTCCGGGAGTCGGGGAGGACGCGGCTGTGATCAAGTGGCCCGAGGGAAAATTCCTCGTTGTCGCCTCGGACCCGATAGTCGGGGCGGACAAGGGCGCAGGGCGACTCCTGGTTACGGTCAATTCAAACGACATCGCGTCAAAAGGGGCCGACCCGGCGTTCCTTATCTCCACCCTTATCTTCCCCTCCGGGACGACCCCCGAAGAAGTATCTTCACTGGTAAGGGAGATCCATGAGGCATGCCGTGAAGCAGGGATAGCCGTAGTTGGCGGGCATACCGAGATCAATGACAGGTACCCCCATCCCGTCCTCTGCGCGACCATGATAGGGATGGCCGATCGTGTGCTTTCCGCCGCTGATATCTCTCCCGGTGACATGGTCGTGATGACCAAGCACGCCGGGATAGAGGGGATGTGCATCCTTGCCAACGACCGCAGGGAATTGCTGATGAAGTGCCTTTCCGCTGGAGAGGTCGACGAGATCCTTCAGTGGTCCTCCCTGATGGACGTTCTCCCTGAGTCCCGCATTCTGAGGAAGTGGGCAAGTTTTATGCACGACCCTACGGAAGGCGGTTTTTTGGGAGGGTTAAGTGAGATTTCGCGTTTGAGCGGTCTGGGCATCGATCTGGAAAGGGATTCGGTCCGGATAGACCCGATGACCCGGAAATGTTCGAGGGTATTGGGTTTTGATCCGCTCAGGCTGATATCATCCGGCGTGTTGTTGGCGATCCTTCCAAAGGAACACCTTTGCGAAGCTCTCGAAGCACTGGAGATCGCAGGTATGGGTTTTTCGGTAATAGGTTCTGTAGTAGCCGAAAAGGGAAATGTCGGGATCGAGACCAGGGAAGAACTTTGGGGGCTCCTGTCGGAGGGGAGGTCTTCCTCTTGAAAGATCCGGGGAGGGAACGCTTTCTCCAGAGGATGGATTCCATAAGGCGGCAGATGAAGGAAAAGGGGGCAGATGCCGCAATTGCCGTTGTCAGGGAAGGATACAACCGGGAGACCTGTTTTCACCTCTGCGGTTTCAGCGGTTCCAGCGGAGCCCTTCTGATATTCGGAGATGATGCGCTCCTGTTGACTGACAGGAGATATCTTCTCCAGGCATCGGAAGAGACGGACCTGAAAATAATCGACCAGGGGGTCACGCCGCTGATTGAAGCTGTTGCAAGGGAAGTTGCAGGAAGGCCCGGTGTAAAAACCATCGGGATCCAGTTCCAGCGCCTTGCCTGTGACATGTTGGCGGTTTTGAAGGAGACCGGGAAGTCTATAGCCGATCTTTCAGCAGGATTCTCCCATGTCAGAAGAGCCAAGGATCCCTTTGAAGCCGGAGAGATCGCCATGGCCGCCGGGTTTGCTTCCGGAGCCTTTATGGACACGCTGGCCTTCTTTGAACCGGCAATGAGCGAGAAACAGTTCGCGGCCAGACTTGAGTACGAGATGCGGACAAGAGGTGCCGATGGTGGATGGGGAGTTCAGGATTTCATCGTCGCGTCAGCTGAAAGAAGCGCTCTCCCCCACGGGGTGCCCAGTGACAGGGAGGTCGTCAGTGGCGAGCATGTCCTGGTTGACTTCGGCTCCAGATACAGAGGGTATCTCTGCGATATCACAAGGACCTTCTCGGTCGGCGATCCTCCTGCATGGATCATGGATGCACACTCCCTGCTGGCTGAAGCCCAGGCCGCCGCGATCCCCTTTCTCGAACCAGGCAGGCCTGCCGCCGAGGTGGATGCCGTTGCCAGAAACGTGATTGAAAAAGCCGGTTTCGGGGAGCTTTTCATTCACAGCCTGGGACACGGCATCGGGCTGGAGATGCACGAAGCACCCACCTTGTCCCCCCGATCGGCTGAGACGCTGGCACTTGGGGACGTGGTGACCATTGACCCCGGCATCTATTTGCCTGGAAAGGGCGGGTTAAGACTGGAGGATAATTACTTCCTCTCCTCGGGCGGGACGGTTTGTCTTACCTCACATCTCGAAAGGAAGATCTTCAGAAGCGGCGGCCTGTCTTGAACCGCTTCTGATGCCATTTCCAGGCCGTCTCGATGATATCGTCCATGTCCTTGAAGCGTCGTTTCCAGGACAGTTCCTTTTCCGCCTTGTCTGAGGAGGCTACCAGAACTGCCGGATCTCCCGCCCGCCTGGGCGCGAAACGCAGAGGGAAACCCATTCCCGTGACGGAACGGACCGCGGAGACCACCTCCAGGACCGAAAACCCCTTCCCGTTCCCGAGGTTGAAGGCTTCACAGGCCAGTGTCCCTCTCTCCATTCCCTCAAGGGCCCTGATATGAGCGTCGGCCAGGTCGGTCACGTGAACGTAATCCCTGACGCAGGTCCCGTCATGGGTGGGGTAGTCGTTCCCAAAGACTTTCAGCTCCTCTTTTCTTCCCATGACCGCATCCAGGGCGATCGGTATAAGGTGGGTCTCGGGAGAATGGTCCTCACCGGTCCTGCCCAGGGGGTCAGCCCCAGCGGCATTGAAGTATCTCAGTGAGACGCTGCGTATCCCGTAGGCGTCAAAGGATCTCCTGAGCATCGATTCAATGAAAAGTTTCGTTTCACCGTAGGGATTTGTCGGTACCTTGGGAGCTTCTTCCCTGACGGGGATACCTCTCGGTTCGCCGTAAACGGCTGCGCTTGAAGAAAAAACGATCCTGTCAATACCGGAGTCAAGCATGGAAGTTATTATGTTCATGGTCCCGCCGATATTGTTCCGGTAGTAGGAATGGGGGTCCGACATGGAATCCCCCACAAGACTCAGTGCCGCAAAGTGAAGCACGCCGTCGATCGGGTATTTTTTGAAGATCTTCCCTATCTGCGAAAGGTCACGGATGTCTGCCTCTTCGAAAACAGCCTTGCCGGCCAGTTCCCTGTGCCCCCTGCTGAGGTTGTCTATCACAAGTACCTCCCGGCCCTGATCCAGAAGCCCCAGAACAGCATGGCTGCCAATGTATCCCGCACCGCCTGTAACAAGCAGCAAATTGACCCCTCCCGGTTTCCTGTCTGCGTTGTATTTTACAGGAAGCCCTCTTATAATCGAAAGGGGCAATAGAAACCAGATGAGGACAAAAGGGGGAAGAAAGATGAAGAAGTACCTGTGTACCGTATGTGGATACGAGTATGACCCTGCAGTCGGAGACCCTGACGGTGGGATCGAGGCGGGTGTAGCCTTCGAGGATCTTCCCGATAGTTGGGTCTGCCCCGTATGTGGAGTAGGGAAGGATATGTTCGAGGCTGCCGACTGATCCTGATCAAGGGCGTGAAAATCCGGGAGGCCTGTTGGGCCTCCCTTTTTTTATTGACATATCCTGTTTGACGAATATAATCATCATTCAGACATGAACCAGAGGTCTCCTTTTTCGCAAAAGTAAACCTGTTTTTACTGTTTCCCGGGAGGAAGAAAAAATGATGGATATGGAGATCGTTCTGGAAGACGGGACCGCCTTTCCCGGCTGCGGCGAGGGAGGGAGTGCTGCCGGAGAAGTGGTTTTTACAACGGCTTCTTCGGGTTACCCCCAGGCGTTGAGCGACCCGTCTTTTGCGGGTCAGGTACTTGTCTTCGCTTTTCCGATGATAGGGAACTACGGGGTGGATGAACATTTTCTGGAAAGCGAAAAACCATGGGTCAGGGCCGTTGTCGTTGATTCCGTTGAAAATGGACGCACCCTTGGACCGGATATTTCAGAATGGCTTTCACGTTTCAGCATCCCGATCTTGCAGAATGTGGACACTCGTTCCCTTATCAGGCACATAAGGACCAAAGGAGCTCTTCAAGGCTGTGTGGGGCCCGCGGGAAGAGGCTACATAGAGGGAAAGGGCAGGAGTCACCCTGTTGAGGAGGTTTCTACGAAGTCCTGTGAGATCGTGGAGTGATCTGGCCCCACGATAGTGGTCGTGGATTACGGTCTGAAGAGGGGTATACAGC
>CAZAMZ010000079.1:0-7457 GCA_964486375.1 uncultured Synergistaceae bacterium
CTGCTCTTCCGGCCATCTGCAGGAACTCGTTCTTCGATATGGGTTCGCGGTCATGGAAGCGGACCAACTGGGCGAATATGACAAACTCGGCAGGAAGATTTACTCCCAGGGAAAGGGCGTTGGTCCCGCAGACGACGTCCAGGATCCTTTCCCTGAACGCCGACTCTACCAGCAGTTTTTCCTTTGGAAGCATCCCCCCGTGATATACCCCGACCCCTC
The DNA here is from genome assembly GCA_964486375.1 of uncultured Synergistaceae bacterium. Lineage (GTDB taxonomy): Bacteria > Synergistota > Synergistia > Synergistales > Thermovirgaceae > UBA4066. Next base: position 220 of record CAZAMZ010000079.1, read on the forward strand.
TCAGGAGGGGCATGTGGACATTCTCGACATCGAGGATATCCGCCAGTTCGTAGAGTCTCTGCCGGTGGGCTTTTCCCTTCCGGGGGCGTTTGCGGGCTATCTTGTAGGCTAGGTCAACGGCTCCTTTCTGTGAGAAGCAGAAGACCAGGGCGTCATGAAGCTTTTCAAGTATGGCAGGCTTTTTTGGTGTGAAGACAAGTCTTGTTACCCGCTCGTGCCCTTCGTATAATTCAAAGGGTCTTCCGGTTATCTTCCCGAGGTAATCACCAACGGAACGAGCCCCGCCGAAGGTTGCCGACATCACCAGGATCGGTGAATCGGGACTGGTCGCAATTATTCCCTCGATGTACGTACGTGCCCTGTCGGGGTCATCAAAAATATAATGGAATTCATCCACCACTACACGCAGGCCTGTTGCGCCGGCGTATTTCAGGGTATAGATCTCCTGGGTGCAGCATATCACCGGGGCGTTCTCGTTCTTCTTGAAATCACCCGTCTCTATGCCTACATCCAGCCCCATCCTCCTCAGTTCCATGTACCGCTCGTTGCTAAGGGCCTTGATGGGGGCCGTGAAAATGATCCGCCTGACCCCCGGAGGCCATATATTGCCATCGATGTCCATAAGACCGGACCAAAGGTATGCCACCCAGGTCTTTCCAGACCCGGTCGGAGCGGCCAGCACTGCGTCCTTTCCCTTGATCTTTTCCCATGCCTGAAATTGCCACGGATAAAAGGATCCGATGTTTTTGCCCATGTCAGCCTCTTTCCCGCAAGAATGCCCCGAGATACCCGGCGATACTAATCTTACTATGAACGCCCTTTTACGAGTTCAATGTTGGATTTTTCTTGACAAAATGAAAGGGCCGATAATATTATCAACTTAAGTCACCACCCGGTGACAGGAGGGGCTATGCGCGATAAAGAGGAGACCAGGTCAAAGATCCTTGAGGCAGTAGGCAGGATCCTGGAGGAAGAGGGTTTCCAGGGGATCGGGGTCAACAGCGTTTCCAGGAGGGCAGGGGTGGACAAGGTGCTGATCTACCGCTACTTCGGCGACTTGCCGGGTCTTCTTCGCGAGTTCGCCTCAAGCGGGGATTACTGGCCTTCGATGAACAGCCTTATCGAGAACGCTGGACGAACACCTTGCCTGCCCGAAGCTTCAAATTTGGCAGTGGCCCTCCTGAAGGGCTACATCCGTGAAATACGGAATTCCCCGTCAGCCCAGGAACTGCTTCTTGGGGAACTTGTATCAAGGAACGAACTGTCGGAGGCTTCCGCCAGGAAGCGTGAGAGACAGGGAGCCGACCTTATCGAGGTACTTGTAAAAGCATCGCCCGATGCCGGCAAGGTTGACGTTGCAGCCATGGGTGCACTGCTCTCGGCGGGTCTTACGTTCCTTATGCTCAGGGGCCGGACCTCCGAGTCCTACCTGGGTATAGACATCTCCTCCGAAGAGGGGTGGGAGCGCATCGAAAGAGCCATGGAAGGACTCGTAAGAGGAGTTCTGAGAACAGAACAATGATCCCTGAAGATAGAAGGGCTGCCCCGATCGGAATGCGGGGTCCTTACAAAGTCGGAAATCCTGAGGAGGAGTCTTTTTGAGAAAACATGTTCTTATCCTTTGTTTCACCATCATGTTGGCAGCCCTGACAAGCGGCACTGCGCTCGGGGCCGGGTTTGCCCTGTATGATTTCAGCGCCAGGGGCAACGCCCTGGGCGGCGCAATGGTAGGCCGGGCTGACGACCCTTCAGCCATAGCCCTTAACCCGGCAGGGATCACCCAGATACCTGGCAGCAGTTTCATGACCGGCCTGGCATTCATAATGCCCGGCGGAAGATTGACCAACCTCATGACAGGTGAAAGCGAATCCCTGATAGACCACACTTTCATACCCCCCCATTTCTACTACACACGCCAGATGAGCGACCGTGTCTGGTTCGGCCTCGGCCTTATGACGCGTTTCGGGCTCGGGACCGATTATGACGCCAATTGGTTCGGAAGGTACAACAGCTACAGGGCGATACTTGAATCTGTATCGCTCAATCCGAACATCGCCTACAAGGTCAATGACAATTTGTCCGTTTCTCTCGGTGTGGAAGCAGTTTGGCTTCAATTCACATCGAGAAAAAGGGTCGACCTTACGCAGGGACAGAATCCAAACCCGGCGAGTGACCTGGATCTGAGACTGGTGGGGGACGATATAGGTTACGGGTGGAATATCGGACTTCATTTCAAGATCGATGAATCAACCCGTATCGGTCTTCATTATCGCAGCAAGGTCAAAATGAACATCGCCGGCAACGTCGAAGCATATAATGCCCAGTTAGGCCCCGATTCCACAACAGGGACGGGCGAATTGACCCTTCCGGAAATGTACATGTTCGGGATAAGCAGGCAGGTAACTCCCAAAATGAACATCGAGGTTGGGGCCATTTATACTGGATGGACTTCCTATGACAAGCTGACCCTTAATTTTGGAAAAAACCTTTACGGATTTCTCCCTGATCAGTCAACTTCAGAGAAGAACTGGAAGAACACCTGGAGGTACCAGCTCGGGCTTGAGTACAAGTACAGCCCCGAATGGACCTGGAGGTTCGGCTACACCTACGACCAGGAGCCTTCGCCTGACGGCACCGTCGACTTCCAGGCGCCCATGAGCGACCGCCAGCTTTTCTCGATAGGATTCGGCTACACAAAGAATGACAGGACATGGGACTTCGCCTATACCTACCTTCTGGCCGACGACAGGACAATATCGGCTCGTCCCGGAGAGGGAATACCCAATAATACCCGCACAAGCAACATGGACGCCCACATATTCATGATCAGTTACAGCGTAAGGTTTTAGGGGCGTGACGGGTGACCCGGGAACCGAAAACCTCGGAAATCGTGAATCGGAGAACCGGAAAGACAGGAAGGCAAGGGATCGTCATTCTGAGGACCATCGGGACGACAAGTGCCCGGCGTTCTTTGCCGGGGTAAGAATCTGGTTTAGGTGCCGTGAGTCAAAAATCGTGAACCGGGATTTGAAGGAAAGAAGACATCCCTAGATAATATCTTCTCTAAAAAAAAGAAGCTCGACCAATACTCTGAAAAGAAGCCGGAATCCCTGATAAAGGTTCCGGTTTCTTTTTTATTCCTTCTCCGCGAGTCACGAGTTACGAGTCACGAGTCACGCACCTCCCTTTCATGTAAAATTACATAATATTCAGTGATCAAAGGGGGCCGTTAGGTCATGGAACTGGACTTCATCAAAGGTCACATGGGAGGCAACACTATCCTTCTCTTTGACGGCAGACAGGTCAAAAAAGAATCCCTCGTTCTGGAAACCGCACTGAAGGTACTGGACAGGAAACGTCTTTGTGCCGACCAGGCGGCGTTCCTTTATCCTTCAAAAATGAAGAACACGATAAGAGCACTGGTGGTTGATATAACGAACCGGAACTTTATCCCCGCATGCGGGGGATTTACCCAGGTGCTGGGCAGGGCCCTGGTGGAGACAGACATAGCCCGCCGTTTCGGTGTCAAGGTTGAAAACCCCAGCTTCGATGTCAACCTGGAACTGGAATCAGGAGCCTCGGTAGTTAACGTTCACACTACAAAAAACGGAAAATTCAGGAGGGCCGACAGTGATATGACCTCCTTTGCCCGCATGCTTGCCAGGGACGGGGTAAGGCAGGTTGACCTTGACGGAATAAGATCCTTCAAATCGGGCTACTACCTTGTTCAGGAGGCATCGAGCCTGAAACAGCACTATCCCGAGGCCGATTTTGAAGAGATGAATACCGCAGCTGTCAAGGCCATCTCCGAGGCCCAGGCATTTTTCCAGCAGATGGGTTTCTCCTCGTCGCTTCACTTCTCACTTTTCGATACATCCCCGTCACATGGCGGCGACCTGAGGGCAGTTTTCCCCCACGGTGTACTTACCGGCAATATCGAGCCCACCTGTGGAACAGGCAGCACGGCCCTTGCCCTGGCCCTCCTTATGACCGGAGAGGGACGGGATCTTGGTCTTGCAAGGGGCGAGAAGCTGAAGGTAAAACTCGAGACAGGAGGGGGGCCGACTCTTGGTGGTCCCGACATCACTACCGTTGTGGTCGAGAAGAAGGAAGAAGAGATACAAAGGGCCTTTTTCTCCCACAGCCTTGTGGAGGTAACGGCCAGGGGAGTCGTGACAGTCTGACCTGTTTCAACTTTCTGGACTTGCAATGCTGTGCAAAAACATGGTAATTATATGACTGTGAAATTTTCCAGGATCCCGATAGGGCAAAATCGCTGAAAGGCGATGACGCAAAGCTGCGGGTCTAAAACCCTTAAGGGTCATGACAGCCGGGTTGCGGAAGGGGAAGGGGTTACCTGTCGCGCAGCCGTTATGGCTGCGCCTTTTTGTCCGGTGGAAAAACAGGGGAGAAACAAACGATGAAGACCAACGGACCTGGACCGGAAATTGCTCCCAACGGTTTTGAGCGTGCCATGGCCCTGGCCGGAGCGGCGACGCTCAAAGAGGTCCTTCCGATATGCGTCGAATCCCTCCTGGGCGCATCGGAAGGTCACCTTGACTGTGGATGGGTCTACCTTATCCCCGAAAAGTCTGATGTATTCAAGTTGCGTTATTCAGCGGGCGTGAGCGATGCCTTTGCCGAAGCCAGCAGTTCCTGGGCCCCTGATTCCGTTCACGGAAGGACACTTTACAGGGAGACTCCCTGGTACGGTGCCTTTCCTGACACGATCAACGGCAAAGACCCGTTGCTTTCCTCAGAAGGATTGCGGGCTTTCGTAATACTACCCCTCTTCCGGAACCGTTCCCTGGCAGGGTGTTTCTGCCTGGCTTCCCACGAACACGACTCCGTCCCACAGTCAGCAAGGTGCGATATGGAGGCCCTTTCAAGATGGTTCGACAAGACGGTGGCCCGGGTTCAGGTGAGCGAAAGCAGAATAAAGGAATCCTGGGACCTCCTTTCCCTTTTCGATGCTATGGGTGAGATGGTATTTGCCTTCGGCCTTGACGGAGATGTCCTTTGGATGAACAGGACCGCTCATGACGAACTTGGGATCGAGAGGAAAGAGGAGAACAGGATCCATCTCCTGGACCTCCACCCAGCCGGATCAAGGCCTGAAGCTGCCCAGATATTCCGCAGGATGCTGGCAAGGGAGCAGCAGACCTCAAGTGTCCCCTACGTTAGAAGGAACGGAACTGAGGTCAATGCCACTACCCTTGGTGTCCCTGGAAGGTGGAGGGGCGAGGATGTCCTGTTCGGGATAAGCAGGATCCACGACCTGATACCCGGTACAGCCAGGGATCTGAAAAGCGGAGTTACCACCCTGGAGTTGGAGATAGCCAGGATGGCCTCGATGTTTGACGAGAGACTTTCCCGGATAGAGGAGGCTCTTCTGTTGAAACCATCATCTGATGTGAAGATGACCTGGGCGAAAGGGCATGACGAATGATGCAGAAGGAACGGAAGATACCCTTCACCAAGATGCACGGGAACGGGAATGATTTTATTATCATCGACAACAGGGCAGGTATGATCCACGGAGAAGGGCTGGGTGAACTGGCCCTGTCACTTTGCGGCAGAAGGACCTCCATCGGCGCAGATGGCCTGATGGCGATAGAGAACAGTGTACGCCACGATATCAGGATGCGGCTATTCAATTGCGACGGATCAGAGGGGGAAATGTGCGGCAACGGGGCTAGATGCCTTGCCCGTTATTCCTTCTGGAAGAAGATCGCTCCCGCGAGGATGACCATGGAGACACTGGCCGGCCCGATAAAGGCGGAAGTTGAGGGCAGGCATGCAACACTAGACATGGGTCTCCTTGAACTGGCCTCGGTCCTGGCGAGGCAGAGCATGACCCTCTCAGGCGAAGATTTTCCCTACAGCCAGCTGACAGTGGGGGTTCCCCACACTGTCATTTTTCAGGACTCGAATGACAAGCGAAGCCAGAAAGACCTGGCCCTGATCGCGAAGGCTTTCCAGGCGAACACTGGGCAGTTCCCGGCCGGTACCAATGTGAACTTCCTGAAGGTAAGGAGTCCGGGGGAACTCTGCCTGCAGACTTACGAGAGAGGCGTAAACGATTTCACCCTTTCCTGCGGAACAGGATCCGTGGCTGGAGCAGTCGCGGCATGGGTAGAAGGGTTTATAACCTCCCCGGTGGAGGTGAGAAACCCCGGCGGGGTCAACAGTGTGATGATAGAGGAAGAAAGCCCTGGGAAAGTCAGGCTTTCTCTCAAAGGCCTTACAACGATCGTTGCCGAAGGGGTCGTTTTCGGGGAGTGCCTTCAGATCCGTGAATCGTGAATCGTGAATCGTGAACCGTAAGATCAAAAACAAATGCCGTTTTCCGGTCCGATTGGCCTTTTCCCCGATTTTTCGAATAACGATCACCTTTCACTGCGTTCGGGTACCTTGTAACTCGTGACTAGTCCTGATTTACGGCCTTTGAATTCCCGTTCACCGTTGACCCCCGCAGAGACCGCGGGATTTCGCGTTTACCGTTGATGCCCTTGCCCTTGTCTGTCATCCCGAGGAGACAGGAAACTGGAGACTGGTGTCAGGGAGGACAGAAATGCAAGGGCCTGTCATTCCGAATCCCCGATTCACAGGGGTGAGGATCTGGTTTTGAATTTTCGATTCCCGATTCCCGATTCACGAATCACGCGTCACGCGTAACGGCTTCTCACCCACTCCGACACCGACTCAAGCCCGCGTTTAAGGGTTTCCGTGCCGTAGGCGTAACCGAAGCGGAGTCTTTTATCGATCCCGAAACAGCTTCCAGGCAGCAGAAAGGTCCCCGTGGAACCCAGCAGGTCGATGCATAACTCGTCGGAAGGTATATCCAGGTCGTAACCTGCAAAGGCGGTTGTGCCAGCCCGGGGCCTTACCCAGTTGAAAAGAGGTTCGGAGTCGATCCATTCCCCCAGAATTGCAACGCTCTCCCTTATGATCTTCAGGTTCCTCTCCATGATCTTTTCCCGGTTCTCAAGGGCGACAGTCGCCAGGGCGTCCACCAGGGGGCCGCAGCTGATGGTGGTGTAGTCTCTCCTTGAAAATGCCTCTTCGATGAATTCAGCTGGTCCCGCCATCCATCCGCTCCTGAGGCCGGCCAGGGAGAAGACCTTCGACATGCTTCCTGTGCTTACCCCCTTTTCGTAGATGTCAGCCATGGATGGTACCGAAACACCGGGTTCGTGGACCAGGCCGCGGTAGGCTTCGTCGCAGAGGATCCAGGC
>CAZAMZ010000080.1:0-1621 GCA_964486375.1 uncultured Synergistaceae bacterium
CGCAGGGAAAGGGTTTTCATCCCCCGGAGGAGAAGGTATGCCGACATGGGCGCCAGGGCAGCGCCGTGGATCTCCCGGTGATGGTAGACCTTTTTGACCAGGTCGGCCTTGCCGCATACCACACCGCCAAGGGCGTCTGCATGTCCGCCCAGGTATTTTGTCGCGCTGTGCATTACCAGGTCCACTCCCAGATCCAGCGGGTTCTGGTTTATCGGTGTCGCGAAGGTGTTGTCGGCCACCACTACTGCCCCGGCGGCGTGACCGGCCCTTGCGAGCCTTTCAATGTCAATGACCTTGATTGTCGGGTTAGTCGGGGTCTCGAGGTAGAGCAGGGTGCATCCCTTCGCTATCTCGGACTCTATCGCCTCGTGATCGGTCGTGTCGCACAGGCGGCACTCCACCCCGTTACGGGGAAGGAATTCGGTGAACATGACGCTGGTCCCGCCGTAGGTATCCTTGACGGACACCGCCCTGTCGCCGCTGGAAAGCATGCTGCAGAGGACGCTCGAGATGGCGCCCATTCCCGATGCAGCGCTTGTGGCCGCCTCGGCTCCTTCCAGGATCCGGACTTTCTCCTCGAAGGCCTCCACGGTAGGGTTGGTATTTCGTCCGTAAATATGCCCCGGCTTTTTCCCCAGGCTGACTTCTACCCATTCTTCAAGGTCTTCGTACGCATGGGCGGCGCCCAGGAAGACAGGGACCTGGGTGGACCTCCCGGGCTGTATCCCTTCCTCACCGCCCCATACGGACTGTGTCCCCCTGCCGGTTTTCCTGAGATCCCGCATGTCCAGCCCTCCAGTAAGATCCTTTGATACCGCCCAAGATATCACAATTGCCGGATCCCAAAAGGTTTTCCTTGCCAACTGTGCTCCATTTTTCTGTTTCCCAAACCTGCGTTGTCGGTGCGCCAGACATGGCGAGTCCTTCAGCTTGTCTGGAGGGTACGCGTTACGAGTCACGTGTAACGATTTTCAAAGCCCCTTCTGCTCCTTCCTCTCCCAGGCGCTGCCCAGGTGACAGGTATCGCCCAGGACTGATACGCTCAGCCCTTTTCCACCGTCCTCGATGAGGGTTATGCTGCCGTTGGCTATCCTGAATCGCCAGAAACTGCTCAAGGGGCACCCCAATACCCGGCAGAGGATCACCTTGACGACAGCATCATGTGAAAAGACGGCCACTGTGTTTTCGGGTCCGGCAATGATGTTTCGCAAAACTTCCCAGGAGCGTTCCGATACCTCATGAAGGCTCTCACCCCCGGGCATGGCGACTTTTTCAGGGCTTGAATGCCAGAGATCCAGCATTCCGGGCCACCTTTTTTCAACCTCCCCGGCTGTGTGCCCCTCCCAATGCCCATGATCTATCTCGGCCAAACCGGGGTCCTGTTCAACGGGCAGCCCGAAAAGCGCAGCCGTGAATTCTGCCGTTTCAGAAGCCCGCGAGAGATGACTTGAAACTACCCTTCCGATAAATGTGGTTCCAAGCGCTCCGGAAGCAGCCTGGGCCTGTTTTTTCCCAAGGATGTTCAGGGGAATGTCCATCTTTCCCTGGAAGCGTCCCTCGAGATTCCAGCCCGTCTCGCCGTGGCGTACCAGAAATATGCGCTTCATCTACAGGGCCTCCG
>CAZAMZ010000080.1:1721-7423 GCA_964486375.1 uncultured Synergistaceae bacterium
ACCGTTCCGGAGACGGTTACCGTTTCCCGCTGTCCCTCCACGGAGAGTGAAAGATCTACCTGGTTTTTCCAGGTGCCCCCTGCGGTTCGGGCCTCCTCCACCCTGATCCCCTTGTCGGCGGCGATCAGCGGAGCGGACATGTAGTTGACCTCAGGACCGTGGGAGTATTCCAGGAAACCTTTCAGTCCCGCCACGGAAAAGGGGGAATAGTGGTAAGGGATCTCGAAGCAGATCGGGTCGTCTCCTGGGGAGAACAGGGGGCCCCTCAAAGCGATCCGGACATCCTTGACCGGCTCCCTGACAAGATGGGCTGCAAGAAATCCCAGTTTCCTGGCCAGGGAGAGAAAAGCCCTGCTTCCATCCGAGAGGGTCTGTTCGACGAAGGGCAGGTTGACGGCGTTCTCGCAGGGCTTTCCCTTGAGGGCGGCCAGAAGGTTGGAACACGCTATGGTCGCAACCGCCGACTGGGCTTCCTCTGTGTTGGCGCCGATATGGGGTGTAAGGACTATCCTTTCACGGATATCTTCCGCCATAAGGGGGTGGTCCTGTCTCACGGGTTCTCCGTCGAAGACGTCGAAGGCAGCTCCTGAAAGGTTGCCGGACCTGACCGCTTCTGCGCAGGCATCCTCATCGACGAGCCCGCCCCTGGCGCAGTTGACGATGAATGCCCCTCTTTTACAGGCTTTCAGGGTTTTGGCGTCTATCATCCCATGGGTTTCCCTGGTCAAAGGAACGTGGAGGGTGATGATATCGGCAAGGGACAAGCCTCCTGAGAGGTCGTCCACAAGTCTTACCCCCGCCCGCTCGGCTTTTTCGGCCGAAACGTAGGGATCGAAGGCTGTTACCTCCATTCCGAAGGCCCTGCAGCGGAGGGCCACCTGGGTGCCTATCCGTCCCAGTCCCACGACCAGAAGCCTTTTCCCGGACAGTTGGCGTCCTACAAATCTGCTCCGTTTCCATTCTCCCGATGTAACCGAACTGAAAGCCTGGGGCACCCTGCGGACAATGGAGAGCATCATAGCCATGGTATGTTCCGTTGCGGCAAGGGTGTTGCCTGTGGGGGCGTTTATCACTACAACCCCGCGGCGGCTTGCCTCCGCCAGATCGATGTTGTCGAGCCCCACCCCGGCCCGGGCGGCCGCCCTGAGTCTTTTGGCAGCATCCAGGATCTCTGCGTCCAGAGGAGTGCCGCTCCGGGTGATCATTCCGTCGACATCTGCGACTGCCACGAGAAGATCTTCCCGGGAGAGTCCAGTGCGGACCTCGACCTTGATGTCCTGGTCCTGCCTGAGTATTTCGAGCCCCGCTTCCGAGATCGTCTCCGTAACAAGGACCTTGAACATGTTCATCTTCCCCCCCCGTCCCAGGTTTTCCAGGCTTCCTCGATGAAGCCCTGTTTCACGTTCAGGCCGCATTTCTTTGCTGCCCCGAAGAGGCTTCCGGCCAGCAGGGATATTTCGGGCCACCCCCCCGGGCTGTAGTGGGCGAATCGGAGGCAGGTTTCACCTTCTCCCTGCCCTTCAGATACGACGATCCCCAGATCATCCAGGGCCTCTTTGACCTGTTGCCCCTTGCAGGACGGAATAGTGACCGAAGTCAAAGCGGGGGAACGGAACCGGTTTTCCCTGACGAAGAGATCCAGTCCCATTCCTCTGCACGCGGCCTCGAAAGTGTGTGCCATAAGGGCAATGTTTTCAAACCGGTTCTCCCAGCCGCACTCTTCAAGCATCTGAAGAGAAGCTGCCAGGCTGTAGTAGAGGGAGACCGGCGGGGTATAAGGGTTCTGGGGGCGTTTTTTCTGCAGAAACCTTCGGTGCATGGAGAGATCGAAATAATAGGATGGGCACTTTCTTGCCCCTGCTGTTCTCCATGCGCGTTCCGAAAGCCAGACCGGTGCTATTCCAGGCGGGGCCAGGAGTCCTTTCTGGGAACAGGAAGCCAACCCGTCTATTCCCCATTTCGAGGGGTAACAGGGCATGGCCCCAAGTGAACTCACGGCATCCACCAGGACCAGGGGGCCATCATCGGGCACAGCCGAAGTCATCTCCTCGATGGGGTTCGCCACGCCTGTTGACGTCTCATTGTGGGTAAAGACCAGAGCTTTTGCATCCGGGTGCTCCTCCAGGGCTTTTTTAACGTCGTTGCTGGAGAACCCTTGTCCGTGTTTTGTGTTTACGGCGATGATATTTGCCCCGGTTCGCGATACTATTTCCCGAAACCTGTCCCCGAATGTTCCGCAGGAAAATGAGATGACCGTGTCGCCCGGGGATATCAGGTTGACAGCAAGTGCTTCCAGGGCTCCCGTTCCGGAGCCGGGTAACAGGATCACGGGACTGTTGACATCAAGGAGTCTCTTCAGTTGATCGCTCACTTTCTCCAGGAGTTGGGACCAGGATTCGCTTCGATGGCTTATCATCGGAGCCGCCCCGGCAATCAGGGACTCCTTAGGGACATTTACGGGACCCGGCGTAAACAGGTGCTTTTGCATGTATCTCCCCCCCCTTTATTTGAATAAAAAAAGGCCGGGAGATTTTTCTCCCGGCCTGTATTCCCTGAATCGTTCTTATGTTCTCAGGTTATTCTGGTTGACCGCGGTCCCTCTCCTGCCGGCAAAAGGAGACCTGCCCTTCCGGACCAGCCGGAAGAGGAGGAGGAACCGCTACCCATGCCGAACAGAACGAGGTTATCGATCAAGGCGAACCGCTCCCTGAAAAAAGATGTATGCTTTATACCATAAAGGCGGCAAGACGTAAATCGTGGATCAAAAGGGCAAGGGCGTAACTCGTGACCCGTAACTCGTAACTCGTGACTCGTGACGTGTGACTGGGAAAACCTGAAACAAGGCTACATACCCTCCAGGCAAGCTGAAGGACACGCCCTTTCGCCGCGCTTGGGGCACCTGGTGACGTGTGACTCGTAAACCGGGAGAGAGAAGCAGGGGCGTGAGAAGTGAGATGTGAGAAGGAAGGGCAGGGACTTGTCATTCTGAGGACCAACGGGACGAAGCGGAACGTTCGCCCACCGGCGAGAATCCGGGTCAGAAACAGATTCTTCGCTTCGCTCAGAATGACAACAAGATCCGCGAATCGGGAATCGAAGAATCAATGGATTGTGAGCCAGGGGCAAGAATGGAGTGAAAAAAGCCAATGCAGGGAGTGTTTTCGATGAACAGGGAAGAACTGACCAGGTTAATTGCCCCTTGCGGGCTGGACTGCAGCAAGTGTCTTGCTTTCGAGGAGGGGGATGTCAGAAAAAATGCATCTGAACTCAAGAAACTCCTTGGGAACAATTTTTCCGGTTACGCTTCGCGTTTTGCAGGCATGAACCCCGTCTTTGAAGGATACGCCGAGTTCGCCCGGCTCCTGGAATACCTGGCATCGGGAACCTGCGGGGGATGCCGGAAGGAGGGCTGCCTTTTCGGGGCGTGTCGGGTCAGGGATTGCGTCAGGGAAAAGGGCGTCGATTACTGCTTTGAATGTTCCCTGTTCCCATGTGAGGAACATGGGCTCCCGGAAGGTTTAAGGCAGAGGTGGGAGACCAGTAACCTCCGCATGGAAGAAGTTGGCATCGAAAGTTATTACGAAGAGGCAAAGGACCGGCCGCGCTACCCGTAATTCCTGCCTCTCCGGATATATCCGCAGGCATGCTGGCCGGTTAAGAGTAAGCAGGAAGCCCGTTCAGAAGAGGGAATTTTGTGAATCCCTTCATTTTATTTTTATTGGTCCGAAAGGCATGAACCCTCCCCTGCATGGGTTCGACCTGCTGAACCATATAACACCTTCCGACAGATCCATTACCGTTGCATAGACCGAGGCGACCTGTTTCCCCTCCGGATCCCGGGGGTCTTCATGCCGGCATATCGAGTCCGGATAGTTGACATGGTCGGAAAGAAATTCCACGCAGCGTCCGAAGTCGATGTTTCCCTCGTTTTTCGACAGTAGCCTGTTGATGCGGCCAAGCCGCTGGAAACTGTCGGGCAGGAGAATCTTGCCCCTGTCTTTCAGGAATGCCGGAAGAAAAGTTGCAGTAAAGTGATTGGTGTGGGAGATCCAGCCTTTCTCGGCGTAGAAGACCCAGAAGTCTTCCGGCGAGGTTTCGATATTTACGATCTCACCTTCGGAACTTCCGACGATGAAGTTGGCCGAACTCGCTCGCTTCGGGACGGCCACGGCCTGGACCGCATCGGCGAGGCGGGGGGAATCCAGCAGCCCCCTAAGGAGTATATGGACAGGTACACCGGGCGCTCCTGAGCCTGTCGTAAGGGCGTTGAAGCCGACCCCGACCCCGGAACTGTTCAGACCCTTTCCGCTGACAACCCCCGCCTCGGCGATCATGAGGATCGATGGCTCAGGTGGCTGATCTATCTCCAGTACCACCAGGGATCCTTCCTGCCTTCGTATCCAGTCCCAGGTCTGGCAGAGGTATGTCTTTCCGTCTGAACTCATGTCCGGGGTGACCCCGAAGCAGGTGCATCCGTCCACGTTTGCCGCCAGAACGATCTCGCTTCTGGAATTAAGGGTGAGAATGTCCTTGAAATCCCTCCCTGACCCCTCTGCTATTCCTTCCATCTCGAGGATTGTTTTCGCGTTGTATTCTTTGATGAAAGGAAGAAATTCCATTGCCCTCCGGCGGGCATCCTCCCAACTTATCCCGCTATAATCCCTGAACATCTTCCTGTAACTCTCAATGCTGATGTCGATCCGCGATCTGAAGGTGCGCCCGTAAAGACGGCCCCGTTCCAATGGGTCACCGGAAAGCCGCAGGAAAGGGTAACTTTTTTCTGTCATCGGCATTCATTCCTTCCCCTGAAATATTCATCTCCAGGATATGGGACCTGACAACCCCGAAAGTGCGAAAACATGCTTGTAGATTATTTATCCCTTCCAGATTATTGTAGCCAATGGATGCCCCGTGCCATAAGTCCAGTTCCTGTCAGAGTTCAACCCAGTAGGCGCTGCCGTCGGGGCGGCGGCTTAAGAAGCCGTAATCGATGAGGCATCTCCTTACAAGAACGTGGTCATCGGCGATCCGGGAAAGGATCGCGTTCAACTCCTTTTCGGAGTATCTTACCCCCGGCTCAAGCAGCTCCACGATCTTTCTGAGAAGAGCGACACGCTCCTTGGCCTTTAAGGGAAAGCGTGTCAGCGTGCCATCCTCTTTGAAATACTTTCGAAGTATTTTCCCGTATTCCTCAGCTGTAAGGTCATAACGTTCATCGGCCATTCTGGCGTTGGCCGGAAAATCAACCAGCCTGGCCCCGGGCTTTTCCTTCTGATCGAGGATCAGCATCATTGCCATGAAGACTTTTGCATGCCTGGCTCGCTCCTTCATACGGAAACGGTGATTCCTGACGGTGGAGCGGCTTATGCCCAGATCCGAGGCTATCCTTCCATCGTCATCCCCCCGGAAGAATGCCTCCAGGAGTTTTGCCTGGGGATCGGAGACGCCCTTCCACTGCTTCATCAGGTTAAGCAGGTAGTTGAACTGCGGTCCGTGCTCACTTTCGGAATGGATCCTTGCCGCGTGGTCGGCCTCCCAGTAGCGGTCTTCCAACTGGAAGACCTCCCCCGCCGCAAAGGTCTTTCCGCACTTCAGGCATACCTTCGCCTTTGTTTCAGGATCCTCCATTACACCTTCGGCCAGCTCCCCTATGGATGCCTTCTCGAAGGCCTCAAAGGGTAAATTCATAAACAATCACCTTC
>CAZAMZ010000081.1:0-7271 GCA_964486375.1 uncultured Synergistaceae bacterium
CGGAGAGTCTTCAGTACGAACTGGAAACGGAGGGTCTCACCTTCAGCGTCTTCTGCCCCGGGAACGTAAGGACGGCCATATTCGGTGACATGACACCCCCGCCCGATTCCATCAGCGTCGACGAGGCGGTGGACTACGTCTTCGGGGAACTGGAGAAGAAAGAGATGGTTATAATCCTTCCCGAAAACTTCCGGCAATTCGATGCCCTTTTCCGGCAAAAGAGAGAGGAATTCGACAGGATGGCCCGGCAGATCGCCGCTGAGCGACGGGAGAACTACCGCACCAGGGGAACATACTATTAAGGGAAACAGGGATGTCTCAAACAACAATATGAAACGGGGGGGCCGGCGGTCCCCCCAGCCGTATTTTTAGACTGGAATACCTGTTAAATTGCCGGCCGGGTCTCTTCTTTCTGCATTGAATCGATGACGTACATAATGTGCATCAGGTAGAGAAGAAGCCCGCCGTTTGCTGCAAGGATCACACCTACAATTAACCCGGGGATCAGGTTATGGACCAGCATGGAGATCCCGAACATGATAGAGACCACGTTCATCGTAACCTGGACCAGGTTGAGCCTGACCAGAATCGCCGGGACAGGACCAGCCCCACGGCCGGAACCCCTGATAATGGGTGTGAAGATCCTCTTGAGCATCAACCCTCCCCCGAGAATGTTCAGTACCCCGATGAGGACCGTCAGCGGGGGGACCAGTAAACCGGGAATGATGCATGAGACAACTCCAAGGGAAGCGAAGCACAGCCCGACAATTATCATCAGCCATGACCTCGGGAAGGGGCCGATGGGGGAACTGCCAGTGGCAAGCATCTGGAGCGCCAGTATGACCATAAGCAGCCCTATCTGGGCGCTTCCCGAAAAGGGGAGTTTCCCCAGGCTTACAGGCACGAGCAGCAAGCCGAGGAGGACCATGAAGATACCCGTCAGAAGGATCATGGCCCTGTCTATGGGAAGGTCCAGATCTCCCTCGGGTTCCCGAACAGATTCCGGGTAGGCGGAATATATCCTTTGAAGGGTAAAGGCGAGGTAGATCAGCGATGCGCCCGACAGCAGGGCCACAACGGCGGTCACCGGGCTGGACAGGAGATTCTGCCTGAAAATGAGTAGCCCGATCAAGACAGAGAAGAAGTAGACTGCCGTGCACCCCGCGATCAGGTGCCGGAATATCCCGCCGTACTTTCGCCATTTAGGGAGCTTGTCCCCGGAAAATATCATCTGCAGCATAAGGACTGCGCCTCCCGGACCGAAACTTGTTGAAAGGATGATACGGGGGAAACGGCTGAAAATATCAGGGATAAAACAGGTGATTATCCCCAGTGCAGCTATTCCGACACCTGTCATCAGCAGGGGTTTTGACCGGGGTGTATCTCCGAAGGGGGTTCTTCCCAGGGTGACCATCTGCAGGGCGAATATGAAAAGAAGAAGGCCGTAAAGGCCGTTTTCATAATAAGGCAGAAGACCTGCTGAAACAGGAAAGAGCAATGACCCTGTGATCAGCATCGTTGTCCCGGCGACGAGAAGGACCACAACATCGAACCCGACCTCGGCCATTTCCAGAATTTTCCTCAACCTCATCAGACCATCCCTTTCGAAAGGATCGCAACCCGCTCCTGCCGGAAAAAATCTATCCTCAGGTATGTTCGATGGGGTGAGAAGAAAGACTCCGGCTAAACCAGCGGAAGGAACCGGATTTTGTGCTCTGGCTTCATGATACTACTCTTGATCGGCAATACTCAACGCCTCTCCCTGATCACGGGTTTTGAACCAAAGAAAACCTTCCGGTGTTTTGTTGAACAATTACTTTGCCTGTTGCGTAAGGCTGAATTTTAAGGTTTAATCTTTCAGAATGCCCAACCGGCTGACCTTTCGGGTCCGTGTGAAGAGCGAAAGCGGTCCCAGGGGTTTTCTGTTTTTCTTTTTTCGGAATGGGGCCTGTATGTTGTTTGTTATCCATTTATGTGAAATAATTAACTTGTTTTGATCAGTTTTTGAGAAGGGAGGAACATGAGTTGAGCTCAACGAAAATCAGCGTCGAAGAAAAGACCCGACAGATTGTCGCTCCATGGAAAGGGAAGAGCGGCGGTACCATCCCCGTTCTCCAGGAAGTCCAGAAGGAGTTCGGCTACCTGCCGGAGGATGCATTGATGGCAGTATCCAGGGAGATGAAGATCCCGCCATCGGAACTATACGGTGTGGCCACCTTTTACGCGCAGTTTCACCTCAACCCCAGAGGCAGGCACATCATCCGCATTTGTCGTGGAACAGCGTGTCATGTCAGGGGGAGCCTTATCCTTCTGGACAAGATCAAGAAAGTGCTTCAGGTCGAGGAGAACGGGACCACCGAGGATCTGAGATACACCCTTGAGCCTGTGGCCTGCATAGGGGCCTGCGGGCTGGCCCCCGTCATGATGGTTGATGACAACACCCACGGACGGCTTACGCCGGACAAGGTCCTGGAAGTGATCAAATCCTACGAGTAAGCACTTTCTGGAGGTGAAGACCAGTGAAGATAAAGAGTCTTGATGATCTTAGAAAGATCAAGGAGAGTTCAAAAGATCTCACGTCAGCCCGCTCCGGCGGTTCCACCAGGGTGATAATCGGAATGGGGACCTGCGGCATAGCAGCAGGGGCGAGAGAGGTCATGACGGCCGTACTGGAGGAGCTGGACAAAAGGGGCCTGACGGATGTGGCAGTGGAGACCACCGGCTGCATCGGGATGTGCCAGAAGGAACCCCTCCTGGACGTGATAAGGCCCGGCGAACCGCGCATAACCTACGGTGATGTTACGCCGGCAGATGTTGAGAGGATCATTGGAGAACACCTTGTCGAGGGAAAGATAGTGGAAGACAAGGTTGTCGGACAAACTGACTAGGGGGCTTGAGAATATGGCTTTTTACCGTGCCCACGTTCTGGTATGCAAAGGGACAGGCTGCAAGTCAAGCGGATCCGCCCCCGTATATGATGCCCTTAACGAGGAGATAATCCGCAGGGGGATGGACAAGGAAGTAATGCTCGTGGAGACCGGTTGCCACGGCATGTGCGAAATGGGGCCCATCGTGGTCGTCTACCCTGAAGGAGCGCTTTACTGCAGGGTTACCGCCGATGATGTCCCAGAGATAGTCGAGGAACACCTCTACAAGGGGCGCCTGGTTCAGCGGCTGCTTTACACGACCCCGGAAGAGAAAGTCAAGATACCCCATTACAGGGATATCCCCTTCTACAGCAAGCAGTTGAGGATCGCCCTTCACAACTGCGGTTATATCAATCCCGACAATATTGAGGAATACATAGCCCGGGACGGATACGTGGCCCTCGCGAAGGCCCTGACATCCATGGACCCCGAGGATGTGCTTGCCGAGGTCAAGACATCGGGGCTCAGGGGAAGGGGCGGCGGCGGATTCCCCACTGGTCTTAAATGGGAGTTCTGCCGCAGGGCCAAGGGCGACAAGAAATACGTGATATGCAACGCCGACGAAGGTGACCCTGGAGCTTTCATGGACAGGTCGATCCTGGAAGGCGACCCCCACGCCCTGATCGAGGGAATGATGCTTGGTGCTTACGCCATAGGTGCCGACGAAGGATATATTTACTGCCGTGCGGAGTACCCCCTTGCCATCAAGAGGCTTGGGGTGGCAATGGCCCAGTGTGAAGAGTACGGACTCCTCGGGGACAATATCATGGGGACGGACTTCTCCTTCAGTCTCCATGTAAAGGAGGGGGCCGGCGCCTTCGTGTGCGGCGAGGAAACCGCCTTGATGGCTTCTATCGAGGGAGAGAGGGGGATGCCCCGTCCACGCCCGCCTTTCCCCGCAAACAAGGGTCTCTGGGGCAAGCCTTCCAATATCAACAATGTCGAGACCTGGGCGAACGTTCCCGCCATAATCAGGGAAGGCGGGGAATGGTATTCTTCGATAGGGACCGAGAAATCCAAGGGGACAAAGGTTTTTGCCCTGACAGGCAAGGTCAACAACACAGGACTGGTGGAAGTTCCGATGGGAACGACCATCAGGGATATAGTGTTCGATATGGGCGGGGGGATCCTGAACGGCAGGAAGTTCAAGGCCGTCCAGATAGGCGGCCCTTCGGGCGGATGCCTTACAGAGGAACACCTGGACCTTCCCGTGGATTACGAATCCCTTACCGCAGCAGGAGCGATCATGGGTTCAGGCGGACTTGTGGTCATGGACGAGGATACCTGCATGGTGGACGTGGCCAAGTTCTTCCTGGAGTTCACCCAGAGGGAATCCTGCGGCAAGTGCGTTCCGTGCCGTGAGGGGACAAAGCAGATGCTGCTGACCCTGGAGAAGATCACCTCGGGGAAGGGCAAGATGAAGGACCTGGATACTCTGGAGAAACTGGCGCTCATGGTCAAGGAGATGTCCCTCTGCGGACTTGGCCAGACGGCTCCGAACCCGGTCCTGACGACCTTGAGGTATTTCAGGGACGAATACGAGGCCCATATAAAAGAAAAGAAGTGTCCCGCCAAGGCATGCAGCGCGCTGATCTCGTTCGTCATAGACGCAGACAAGTGCCGCAAGTGCGGCATCTGCGCCAGGAACTGCCCCGTTGACTGCATTCCCGGCGACAGGAACACCCCCTATGTGGTCGACCAGGAGAGGTGTATAAAGTGCGGGACGTGTCTCGAGGTCTGCCCCTTCCAGGCAGTCTCCAAAGTATAAGAGGCGGGGGGATAAAAGGATGAAGGACATTACCCTTACCATAGACGGTAAAATTTGCAAGGGCACCGAGGGCAACACCATCCTCGAGGTTGCCCGCAGTAACGATGTTTACATCCCGACGCTCTGTTTTCTTGAGGGATTGACCCCGATAGGTTCCTGCAGGATGTGCGTCGTCGAGGTGGAGAACAACCCAAAGATGTTGACTGCCTGTACCACCCCTGCCCAGGACGGCATGGTGGTTCACACGGGAACGGAGAAGCTGAGGGAATACAGGAGGCAGATGCTTGAACTTATCTTCGCCGGGAGGAACCATTTCTGCATGTACTGCTCCCAGAGCGGGGACTGTGAACTACAGGACATGGCAATTGCCCACGGAATGGACAGCGTCCGCTATCCTTACCTATACGCGGATTTCGAGAATGACGCGACCCACACTGATATACAGGTGGATCATAACCGCTGCATCCTGTGTCTTCGCTGCATCAGGGTTTGCGCCGAAAAGGTGGGGACCCACACGCTGGACCTTCAGAAGAGGGGCTGGAACGCTACGATCGTGACCGATCTTGGACGCAAACTTGGCGAAAGCAGCACCTGCACTACCTGCGGGGCATGTGCCCAGGTCTGCCCGACTGGTACCATAACCCTCAGGGAATTTGCATACAGGGGACGCCGCAAGGATTGCGACAGCGTGGTCGAAAGCGTCTGCCCGCTGTGTTCCGTCGGGTGCCGGATCAAGGCTTACGTTCGCACTGGCAGTATTGCCAGGGTGGAGGGAACTTCAGTCAACGAACCCGACGGAGGACAGCTTTGCAACAAGGGACGCTGGACCCTGCCGAGATCAGCGGAACGGGAGAGGATATCTGTCCCTATGATCAGGGAGGGTTCCCATTACAGGGAAGCCACCTGGGAAGAGGCGCTGGATCTTGTGGCCAGTAACTTCAAGAAAGCCCACAGGGCCGACAGCGATGGAGTCCTTGTATCCAGCCTCTGCACCGACGAGGAACTGGGGCTGTTCGTATCGCTCTTCAAGGACGGACTTGGCATGAGCCGTATTGACACCTTCGATGGGGATGTCCTCAGGGGTTTCGTCAAGGGGTTCGAACCCTTCCGTAAGCAGGGAGTGCGCCCCTTCACGGCAGCGCACAACATCCTGGACAGCGACTGCATTGTGAACCTTTCCGCCGATCCTGACGAGGAAGCACCGGTCATAGCAAGCTACATACGCGTGGGAGTTCTGAGGAACGGTGCATCGCTGTTGAACATTTCATGCAGCCCGAGTCCCTTCGGTGACATAACCGACGTTGACGCCGTAACCAGGACCCGGTCGGAAAACATAAGACTGATCGAAGGTATGGCAGGCATGGTCGAAGCCATGAAGGCCACCGGGGGTGACCCGGAAAAGACCGTCCAGCTGACTGCGGCAGAAGTTGCAGCCAATACCGGACTTTCGGAAGAGATGGTCGTCAAGATCCTGGGGTCCCTTATGGATGCCAAAAAACCGGTCTTCGTGCTGGGCGGGTGCCTTTCAAGGGATCCGGCCACGGTTGCTGCTTCGGTGAACCTTGCCATATCCTGTGGAGCTTTCTTTGATGACGGGATAGGGATGGTTCCGCTTGTGGTAAGCGGCAACAGCCTGGGTACGATCAACTCGGTTCTGGCCGATGAGCCCTGGCTGGGCAAAAAGAAACTGGATTTCATGTACGTCTACTCCACGGGTCTTGTCCCCGAGGATGAGGCGAGCCTTTCGGCGATATCCGGGACAAAATTCGTGGTCGTACAGTGTCCCTTCTGGCCCCACCCGCTGGTGAACCTTGCCGACGTCCTGCTGCCTGCCCCGGCCTGGTTCGAAAGGAGCGGTCATTTCTGCACTATCGAGGGAGAGAGAAGAAAGCTTAACGTGGTCGTTCCCCCGAAGGGGGAAGTAAGGGGTCTGGCATCGATCCTTCAGGACCTGTCAAAGGATCTTGGTGTTTCACCAGGCAAACCCATGGAATCACCGTGCGGGAATCTGTTCGCCAGTGAAAAGCCTCCGGCGGACGCCCGAATGGTTTCGCTCGAGGAGGTGCGGGACTGATGTCGAAGGTCAAGGTCGCAACAGTATGGCTTGAGGCCTGCGCAGGATGCCACATGTCGTTCCTTGATATTGACGAACGCATAGTGGAGCTCCTGGATAAGGTCGACATAGTATATTCCCCGATAGTTGACGGCAAGAAGATCCCCAAGGCGACTGTGGGCGTGATCGACGGGGCCCTGGGCAACGATGAGGAGGCCCACCTGGCAAAGGAGATGCGCAAGCAGTGCGACATAATAGTCGCGTGGGGAGATTGCGCTGTTTTCGGCGGGATCAACTGCATGCGAAACTTTTCCGACAGGGAGTGTGCCCTCAAGGAGGCCTACGTGGATTCGCCGAGCACGGTAAACCCCGAAGGGGTGATCCCCCGCGAGGATATCCCGCACCTTCTCCCGAAGGCCATTCCGGTTGATTACGAGGTTGATGTCGACGTTTATGTTCCCGGCTGTCCGCCCGATGCGGACACCATTCTCTGGGTTTTCCAGGAACTTCTCGAGGGGCGGAT
>CAZAMZ010000082.1:0-7249 GCA_964486375.1 uncultured Synergistaceae bacterium
GCCGGACCTGAGGCCTATGGTGCAGCTCGACGGCGGCCGTTTCGCCACATCGGACCTCAACGACCTTTACCGCAGGGTGATCAACAGGAACAACAGGTTGAGGAAACTGCAGGAACTGAGGGCGCCGGAGATCATAATCCGCAACGAGAAGAGGATGCTTCAGGAATCGGTCGACGCACTGATCGATAACGGGCGGATGGGCAAGGCTGTGCTTGGGGCAGGTAACAGGCCCCTCAAGAGCCTTTCCGACCTGCTCAGGGGGAAAAAGGGGAGATTCCGCCAGAACCTGCTGGGCAAGAGGGTCGACTACTCCGGCAGGTCTGTTATCGTCATAGGCCCCAGCCTCAAGATATACCAGTGCGGGGTTCCAAAACAGATGGCACTGGAGCTCTTCAAACCTTTTGTGATACACAAGCTGGTAGATCAGGGACTGTCGCCCAATGTCAAGAGCGCCAAAAGGGCTATCGAGAGGGGCAGGGAAGACGTATGGGGGATCCTTGAAGAAGTTATCAAGGGTCATCCCGTGCTGCTTAACAGGGCTCCCACGCTTCACAGACTGGGCATTCAGGCCTTCGAGCCCGTGCTGATGGAGGGCAAGGCCCTCAGGCTTCACCCCCTCGTATGCACTGCCTTCAACGCAGACTTCGATGGCGACCAGATGGCGGTACATGTTCCCCTCTCCATAGAAGCCAGGGTGGAGGCGCAGACGATCATGCTCTCTGCAAGGAACCTGCTTTCCCCGGCCAGCGGCAGGCCGGTAGTTACACCTACCCAGGACATAGTCCTGGGGATCTACTACGTCACGGGAATGCTTGAGGGGAAAAAGGGAGAAGGAATGAAGTTCCTCGGTATCGAGGATGTCCTTTCCGCCCTTGACCACGGAGTTGTCGAGATCAACAGCAAGATCGGCCTGAAGTACAGGGGAGAGTGGCTTACCACCTCTCCGGGAAGGGCGCTTTTCAACAGCATCCTGCACCCTGAACTCCGTTACATCAACAAGCAGATGGGCAAGAAATCCATCGGTTCCCTCATCGATGCCGCCTATGACAGGGTAGGGCAGGAGGCGCTGGTGGAAATGCTGGACAAGATCAAGGCCCTCGGCTATCACTGGTCTACCATCAGCGGGATCAGCTTTGGGCTCGGGGACGTGATCATACCTCCCCAGAAAAAGGAGATCGTCGAACAGGCCCTCGGCAAGGAAGAGATCCTTTCCTCCCAGTTCGGCATGGGGGTCCTTACAGAAGACGAATACCTCAGGCAGAAGGAAACGCTCTGGTCCGAGGCCTCCAGGGAAGCGGCCGATGCCATCCTGGCGAACATGGAAGTGACCAACCCTATCAGGATGATGATGGAATCCGGCGCCCGAGGCAGCAAAAGCCAGGTCGCACAGATGGCCGGCATTCGGGGACTTATGGCAGACCCGTCGGGCAAGATAATCGACTACCCGATCGTCTCCAACTTCCGCGAGGGTCTGAACATGCTCGAATACTTCATATCGACCCACGGGGCCAGGAAGGGACTGGCCGACACAGCCCTCAGGACCGCCAAGTCCGGGTACTTGACCCGCCGTCTCGTCGATGTCGCCCAGGACCTTATCATTACAGCCGAGGACTGCGGCACCGACAAGGGTGTCTGCATACGGCCCCTCCTCCAGGACGGAAAGATGATAATCTCCCTGGGAGAGAGGATCACGGGCAGGACCTCCCTTCGGGATATAGTCAACCCCGAGACCGGAGAGCTGGTGATCCGGGCTGGAGAACTGATCGATTCCGAGAAAGCGGGCCAGATCGAGAAGACCGGGCTAGAGCAGATCTGGGTGCGAAGCCCCCTCACATGCGCGCTGCAGGATGGAATATGCCGGCAGTGCTACGGCATGGACCTTTCCTCAAGGCAAAAGGTGCTTTTGGGCGAGACAGTCGGGGTGGTTGCTGCCCAGTCCATAGGGGAGCCAGGTACGCAGCTCACCATGAGGACCTTCCATACCGGTGGAGTACGTATCACAGGGGAGGACATCACCCAGGGGCTTCCAAGGATAGAGCAGCTCTTCGAGGTCAGGAGGCCAAAAAAGGTCGCCTTCCTTTCCGATCGTGACGGCTATATCTCCGAGATCAGGGAGATGGAAGGCAAGAGAAAGGTGTTCATCTCCTCGGGCGAAGAAGGGTCGGATACGAGGTCCTCTTACAACATCCCCGCATCCCAGCCGCTGCTGGTCGAAGAGGGACAGCAGGTCCGGAAGGGACAGCCCCTGACCGATGGTCATGTAGATCCCCAGCAGCTGCTGGAGATAGAAGGGCTTGAGGCCGTGCAGGACTACCTGGTGGACAATATCCAGTCCGTATACCTTTCACAGGGAGTATCTGTCAGCAACAAGCACATAGAAGTGATACTCCGGAAAGTTGCGCCGGTCAACAGGGTCAGGGTCGTTGAAGAGGGTGACAGCGCCTTTGTCTCGATGGAGCTTGCATGGCTCACCGATATCGAAAAAGAAGTGGAACAGATAAGGGCCGGCAACGAGAAGTTCCTCCAGGAGGCCGTAGGGGTCATGTCCGGGAAGAAACTCCTTGAAACCGTCGGCCAGGGGAATATCGAGCACGCCCTTTCCATGAAAGGTCAGGAACTCGACGAAAAAGCCGTCCGGCAGATACTCCGCCCGGGTTCGGGCGTATCGGAACTCATACTTGAGGATGAGACCGGCGTCCTGAGGGTGATCGTCGGTGAGTCATCCTTCAGGCGCATCATGTCAGGCCTGGAGCTTACGGAATCCCTGGATCTTGATGACGGCGACACGATAGAGGCAGGGGCCACCCTCGGGGCGTCACACCTGTCGCAGCTTACAGGGGGCCTTCCGCCCAGGATCCTCGTCAGGGATGTGGGCATACTTGAAGACCTCAAGGGCAAGGCATACCTTGCCGAGGATGTGGTCGTTGACGGCAGCAGGATAGTTTCTGCGGACCGTGTAATTGACGACAGGACCGGGGCGGCGATCAGGGAGAGCAATGTTGAGGTGATAAAGATCTGGCGTTCCCCGGAGACGATAACCCTTGCAGACGCCATACAGAAGATGCTGATCGACCAGTACTGGGCCAGACCTCTGGTGCAGGCGATCGACAACGAAGGCAATTCGGTCTCCGATATGCCTCAGCTTATCGACGGAAGCGTGGTCCGTGGCCTGGTGGAAGGCGACCTCACCGCGGTGGAGATAGACGGAGAGATCCTTTCCAGGGACGCCATCCTCAGGAGGGTGCTGTCCGAGGTGGCCTACGGCAAGGTGTTGCTTGAGCCTGTAAGCAACAGGGATGGAGAGGTCCTGGCCGAAGCCGGAAGCGAAGTCAACAGCCCGGTTCTGGAATCGCTTCTTGCCGCGGATCCGGAAGAGATCGTGGTAAGGCCCATATTTACACAATCCGAGACCAAGCGCCTTCTCCAGAGGGTAAGCTTCGTGAGAAGGCTTCGCGAGGAGCCCCTGTGGAAGCCGGTCATCCACGGGATAACCAAGGCCGCTCTTGCCACAGACAGTTTCCTCAGCGCCGCCTCGTTCCAGCAGACGGCCCAGGTACTTGCCGGAGCTGCCGTAAGAGGTGACATGGACAGGCTTAAGGGACTGAAGGAGAACGTGATCATAGGACACCTGATCCCTGCAGGGACCTCTTTTGAGGCTTACAAGGATATCGACCTTCAGGAGGCTGACCCCCGGGATCATGAACCGCTGAGGGAGGAAGAGATCCCCCTGGGGATCTGACGGGGTTAAAGATCCTTCTTGACACTGCATGGCGCCGTTGTTATTATTTCCCGGTGTCCTTTTCAAGGGAGGGATTTCGTGTGCCCTTGAACGAGTTGGCTGTGCCCAACAGGCTGGTAGGGGTCAGAACTGTCAGGAAAGCGCTTGGTGCCGGAAAGCTGAAAAAGCTGTTTCTGGCCAAGGATGCCAGAAGGTCCCTGATAAACGATCTTGAGGCCGATGCAAGGGAAGCCGGTGTGCAGGTTGAATGGGTTGAGTCGATGGTTCTTCTGGGGCGAGCCTGTGCCATAAACAGGGGGGCCGCAGCGGCGGGGATCGGGGGGCGGCAGGGGTCCACAGCCCGGTCCGACGAGGATGGGTCCCAGGGATAAAAATGAAGGAGGGAGTTTATTGCCGACCATTAATCAGTTGATACGAAAGGGGCGCGAAGACAAGAGAGTGCGCTCCAAGGCGCCGGCTCTTCAGAGCAACCCGGCAAGGCGCGGTGTCTGCACCAGGGTTTACACAGTTACCCCAAAGAAACCGAATTCAGCTCTCCGCAAGGTGGCCAGGGTTCGTTTGACTAACGGTTTTGAGGTTACTTCCTATATTCCCGGGGTAGGGCACAACCTGCAGGAACACTCCGTTGTCCTTGTCAGGGGAGGGCGTGTCAAGGACCTTCCCGGCGTACGCTACCACATCGTCAGGGGAACCCTTGACTGCGGCGGCGTTGACGGCAGGCGGAAGAGTCGTTCCAAGTATGGCGCAAGGCGCCCGAAGTAGAATCAAAATAGTTCGCATCAGCAGGGAGAGTGTCTAGGACATGCCAAGAAAGGGACACGTACGAAAACGCGAAATAGAAGCGGATCCCAGGTTCGGCAACCTTGATATTGCCAAGTTCATAAACGCCATAATGCTTGACGGCAAGAAGAGCGTAGCCGAAAAGATAATGTATGGTGCTCTTGACCTCGCATCGAAAAGGCTTAACATTGAGCCCCTTGAGGTTTTCAACAAGGCCATGGAAAACGTCAGGCCTGTGGTTGAAGTCCGCCCCAGGAGGGTCGGCGGGGCCACTTACCAGGTTCCTGTCGAAGTTCAGCCCCGAAGAGCTCAGGCGCTTGCCACACGCTGGATACTTCAGTATTCAAGAGGGCGCAAGGGTATCCCCATGGTCGAGAGGCTTGCCAGGGAGCTTGCCGATGCATGCAAGAGCGAGGGAAGTTCCGTCAAAAAGCGTGAAGATACCCACAGGATGGCCGAGGCCAACAGGGCATTTGCGCATTACCGCTGGTAGGACGGGGATCCGCCGTCTCTGTTTGCAGGGGTGAATTCAGGAAAGCGCCGGGTATGGTGAAGAAGAATGAGCACCGTTGATCTCAGATCCATCAGGAACATAGGAATTGCCGCGCATATAGATGCAGGCAAGACCACCACGACCGAAAGGATCCTGTTCTACACCGGGAGAAAGCACAAGCTCGGCGAGGTCCATGAAGGCGCAGCAACAATGGACTGGATGGAACAGGAGCGTGAGCGGGGGATTACCATTACCTCCGCAGCTACCACGTGCCTTTGGAAGGGTCATAACGTGAATATTATTGATACACCCGGCCACGTGGACTTTACCGTTGAAGTGGAAAGGTCCATGAGGGTACTTGATGGAGCGGTGGCTGTATTCTGCGCTGTCGGGGGTGTCGAGCCCCAGTCCGAGACGGTATGGAGGCAGGCCGACAGGTACAGGGTCCCCAGGGTTGCATTTGTCAACAAGATGGACCGTGTCGGGGCCGACTTTCACCTGGTGGTATCGCAGATGAGGGAACGCCTGGGCGCCAACGCTGTCCCGATCCAGATCCCCATAGGGTCTGAAGACGGTTTCAGCGGCGTTGTCGACCTTGTAAGGCAAAAGGCCGTCATATACCACGAAGAACTTGGCCTGGACCCGAGGGTTGTCGACATCCCGGCCGAACTGGCCGAGGACGCAGCCCTTGGCAGGGATGCCATGATCGAGGCCCTTGCGGACCTGGATGAAGAGCTGATGGGCCTCTACCTTGAAGGCAAACAGGTACCTGAGGAGATCCTCAGGAGAGCGATACGCAAGGGCACGATCGATCTGGCCCTCTTCCCGGTTCTGTGCGGGTCGGCCTTCAAGAACAAGGGTGTTCAGTCCTTGCTGGACGCGGTAGTGGACTACCTCCCCAGCCCGATGGACCTTCCCCCTATAAAGGGCGTGCACCCCACCACGGGCAATCCTGAAGAGAGAAAGGCCGACCCTGAAGGTCCCCTTGCGGCCCTGGCGTTCAAGATCGTGGTGGACCCGTTTGTCGGGCGGCTGGTTTATTGCCGTATCTATTCCGGCAGGATAAAAAGCGGCTCCAGCATACTCAATACAACTACGGACAGCCGGGAGAGGGTTGGAAGGATCCTGCGGATGCACGCCAACAAGAGAGAAGACCTCGAGGAGTCGTCAGCAGGAGATATCATTGCCCTTCCGGGTCTGAAGTCCACGAAGACAGGGGACACCCTGACCGATGAGAAGAAACCGATCGTCCTTGAATCGGTAGAATTCCCGGAACCGGTGGTGCATCTGTCCGTCGAGCCGATGAGCAAGGCCGACCAGGTCAAGCTGAGCAAAGGGTTGTCGGGCCTTTCTGAAGAAGACCCCACCTTCAAGGTCTCGACGAATGAAGATACGGCCCAGACGATCATTTCGGGGATGGGCGAACTGCACCTTGAGATCATAGTTGACCGTCTGAAAAGGGAGTACGGCGTAGACGTCAGGGTGGGCAGACCACAGGTCGCCTACAGGGAGGCCATAAGGAACCCTTCATCCGGGGAAGGCAAGTTCATCAAGCAGACCGGGGGAAGGGGCCAATACGGCCATGTCTGCATCGACATAGAGCCCCTGCCGGATCACAAGGGGTTCGAGTTCGAGGACAGGATCGTGGGAGGTGCAATACCCAGGGAGTTTATCCCTGCAGTCCAGAGAGGTTTGTCGGAAACAGTCGTCAACGGTGTACTTGGCGGATTCCCCGTCATAGGAGTGAAAGTATCGCTTGTGGACGGCAGTTATCATGATGTCGACAGTTCGGAGATGGCCTTCAGGATCGCAGCATCGATGGCCTTCAAGGAAGCCATGAGATCCGCCAACCCGGTCCTGATGGAACCGATCATGGAGGTTGAGGTCGTTACCCCCGAAGAATACGTAGGAGACGTCATGGGCGACCTTTCGTCGAGGCGGGGCCACGTGGAAGGTATGGAGATGAAGGGGAACGCAAGGATAGTCAGGTCCTTCGCCCCCCTTTCCGAGATGTTCGGCTATGCCACGGACCTCAGGAGCAAGTCTTCAGGGAGGGCATCCTATTCGATGCAGTTCTCCCATTACGAGGAAGTACCCAGGGAGATAACGGAAAAGCTGCTCAAGCACTGATCTCTTCCTGGAATAACATAAATTAGTGTTTATTCAGGCAAGCATTAAACAAGGGAGGGTATTTCAAGATGGCAAAGCAGCATTTTGACAGGACGAAACCGCACTTG
>CAZAMZ010000083.1:0-7216 GCA_964486375.1 uncultured Synergistaceae bacterium
CCAGGAACCTTCCGGTTATGAGCCGGTGGCTCTGACCAGTTGAGCTATGGGCCCAATTGAAAGGAACTGCTGTGTTTCAGAAAGGAACAAGCTGGATCCCGGCAGATACCCTACTCAACAGTTATGCAGCCAACGGGGCAGCTGTCGGAAGCTTCCGGGGCACATTCTCCTCCCTCGGGGCGAATGACCTTCGCTTTTCCAGCGTCTTCGTCAAGCTCGAAAACATCCGGACAGATCTGGGCACATACGCCACAGCCGATGCACTCATCGATGTTGATCTTCACGATCATGGAGACAAGCCACCTCCTCCCAATGGGTGATTCTAACCCACTTGGAAGAGCACGTCAAACGGCAAAAGTACGTGTCGTGGGCTGTCCGACTTTTCACGTATCTCACGTCTCACGTCTCACGTTCTTGGTCTTACGGTATTTCCATATATTCGCACTTCTCTGCGGCCCTCTGTGCTCTCTGCGGTGCAAAGGTTTTTCCTTTGACCTGGGTTTCCCTAGTTACGAGTTACGAGTTACGAGTTACGAGTCACGAGTCACGAGTTACGATCAACCGTTCCTTGTCCTAAAGCTGCACCTTCACTATCGGAACCCCATCAGCGCCCCTTTCAAGTCTCAACAGGGCCCGATATTCCGAAACGGCTTTCCTGACCGGTTCAGAGGCGGCAATAAAGATGCCGGTACCGATCACTTCTGCCCCGAACTCTTTTGCGACAAGAAGCATTCCAGCTGCTGTACTGCCTCCCCTCATGAAATCGTCGATTACGAGGACCTTCTTTCCCGATGAAAGGAACCTTGTACCCATGAACATGGTTCTGACCTCGCCGCTCCCCGAAGGGTAATGGACAGCTACGGCCGGCCCATCACTCGGGCGGTTCCTGAAACGGCATACTGCCATGGGTACTCCCAGGGCATGGGCGGTGAAAATGGCCAAAGGGATCCCCTTGACCTCCGAAGTCATGACCACATCAGGTCCCCTTTGGTAAAAATCAGAAGCCAGGGCATATCCAAGGGGTCGTGCGTAACAGGGATTGAAGAGAAGATCTGAATAATGGATCAGCATTCCCGGAAGTATCCTGTCAGGGAACGAAAGTTTTTCGGCAACAGATCTCAGGAATGAATCCCTGAAATCCCGCGAAAGGGACGGCCTCAGAAATGCACCTCCACTTCTGCCTCTACCTACCCGCATTTCACCAAGTCCTTCCTCCCTGAAAGCCTGGTCGACGATGGTCATATCATCGCTTATCACTGTTTTGGAGACTTCGAACTGCTCCGACATCTCCGTCAGGGAGATCTGTTTTGAAGGGCTGATCAGAAAACGCGAGGCCATTCTGATCAATCTTTCGGTCCTGGAACTCTTCATGATACCCTCACCCCAACTCCAGGATTTTCCTGACAAGACCTGTATTCGCGAAAAGGGCGCCCACGCTTCCGGATGGCCTTCCCTTTTCAAAAAAACAGAACAGGGCGCTTCCGCTTCCGCTTATCCCCCATGCTATGGAACCTGCCGATTCTGCCACTTTGAAAAGTTCCCTGTATTCGGGACGTGACTTTAACAGGACAGGGGCAAAATCATTTGGGAGCATGCCCGGACGCTCACCTCTGGCAATTGATGAAGTCAAAGACTCTGCTTCCCTTAAAGCCTCTTCGACAGTCAGGGGCCATCCCCTTTCACGGTAAAGATCGTCGGCCATTTTGTAGGCTGTGCCGGTATCCGAAGACCATGCCGGTATTACCACAAAGGTGGAAAAAGATCCCGAAAGGCCAAATTCCCCTTCCACAGGTATTTCTCCCACTCCAGACCGGAAAGAAAGGGCTGAACCTTCAAAGAGAAAGGGTACATCTGCCCCAAGTTCACAGACATCGCTTGTCGAAAATGCAATGCCGAACTCGTTTGCGAGCCACCTGGCCAGTACAGCAGCGTTGCCGCTACCGGCACCCAGGCCGCTGCCAGGCGGGATGCTCTTCCAGATCCCCATTTCCATGAAGGGGAGCCCGGGTGTTTTTTCTCTTGCCATCTCAAGAACTCTTTCCAGGATATTCTTTCCTTTTAAAACCTGGCCGTGGATCCTTATCAGATCCTGGCTTACATTATCGCGGTCTATAATCCTGAATGTCAACCTTTCCATCGATGGCAATCTCATGTAAAGTGATCCGATATAATGCATTCCGTCATTCCGTTTGCCTACGATCCTGAGAGTCAGATTCAGCTTTGCAGGGGATCCAAGTTCAAATTCCATGGTTACACCTCACAAAAAACAACACCCCGGCGCCAGGGGCACCGGGGTGTTGCCGATCAGATCGCCTAGAACTGGATAAGCTTCTTGTTTCCTGGCAGTATCTCGACTTCCACTTCTCGGGTGAGGAGTTCAGCATAGCTGAAAGAAACGGTGCTCCTCTGGGACTCCACGTACATGGTGAACAGATGGGGATATGTCTCCATGATGACCCCCATTCTTTCCTCCGTTTTCCGACGGCCCTTGAGGGCCTTGTATCGGACCTTGGAGCCCTTGTACTCGTTCACCCGATCCCGGATCGTGGCAAGGTTAGGACTCATATCAGGGTCACTCCTGTTGTTGGTTTGTTATGATTTTACCACACAATTTTACACATTTCAATATAGGACCGCTGATTTTTTTAAATTATATTTCATTTTTATTTTTTTCTGATTATGCGTTTTTCCTGAACCCTTCTTGTCACTCCCATGGAATCAAGCATTTCCAGCATTGGAAGAACATTTTTTCTGCTGCTTCCGGTTGCATCACGCACCGAGGCAACGGTAATATCCCCCTGTATTGTCTCAAGGATCATTACAAACCGGTCCAGCACGGATCTGGAAACCACAAGGCCGCCCGCGGCAAGGAAGATCTGGCCCCTGGCCTTCAATGCCTCAACATGCCTTGCTGTTTCTTCACTGGAAATTCCTGTTGCACTTGAAATATCTTCGATCCCGGGCAGCTGGAAAAGCCGCCTCTCGCAGAGGTCAAGGATGGCCTTTGCGGAAGGGTTTCCGGTGGAAACATCACCCGGCGAAAAATCAGGCAGTCTTACCCTCTGGTCATCCATTTCGACCTTCTTCTCCCCTGCCCATCTTTCAAGGACCTTTTTCCCGTACCTGAATTCCACCTCCGGAAAGAGTCTTCGTGCAAGGATGTCAGCGGGTATGCCAGGGTTCTCCGGTTCTTCTTCATGGAATTTTTTGAGGATCTGCCGGGCTTCATCAAGCCTGGACTCGACCAGTTGCCGGTTAAGGATAACCCCTCCCCCGGACTCTACGAATAGAACATTCCCTTCCATGTCCAGCGACCTTGCCGCCTCGGCAACCTTCTCCGGCAGTTCCTGCAATAATCTCGCCATTTCTTCGATATTCAGGACGGGCATGAAGCCTGATATGGTGCTGAAAAGTTCGGCAAGGTTCTCTGAACCGGAAAGGGCTGAAAGAAGATCCGCCCTTGCCTTTCTTCCCCTTTTCCCCCTTGGCCTTCCGGAAAAAGGCATAAGCACGGCCCCGCCACCTATGGTTCTCAGGGGGCTGTAGAAACGGATGATGAAAGCTTCTCCCCTGACCGCGACGACCGGTTCCTCCGTAACTAACTGGGCATTGCATTCGTCGCCCTGGTCCAGTCTGTTCCTGTCGAGAAATGACACCCTTCCGACCACATCGGTAGTGCCGATGTGGATCCTTACCCTCTGCCAGTGATGTAAAGGTTCCGGCGATGACGGCAGGACAGCCAGCCTGACATCCATCCTGGATGATGGTGAAAAAACCCCGGGGGTGCAGAGTACATACCCCCTTTCAAGGTCGGCCAGGGAGATCCCCCCCAGGCTCAAGGCAACCCTCTGCCCGCTTCTGGCTTCTTCTACCGGTTTATCATGCACCTGCACTGACCGGATCTCGGTTTTAAGAGACCCTGGAAGGAGCAACAGTGTATCATCCTTGCGGACCCTTCCCCTGTAAGCTGTTCCGGTAACCACAGAGCCAAATCCCTTCACAGGGAATGCCCTGTCTATAGGCATAAAAAAGGCTCCCTCGGGGCTCCTTTCAGGGATCCTCTCCACAAGCCTTTCCAGGGCTTCAGCGAGCATGTCCAGGTTTTTCCCGCTTACAGAGGAAACAGGGATGATTTCGGACCCCTCGAGAAACGTTCCCCGGACTTCCTCCCTGACTTCCTCGGCCGCCAGTTCAAGCAGATCTGCCTCGACAAGGTCGGATTTAGTCATAACGATCAATCCGTGCCTGACACCGATAAGTCCAAGTATCTCAAGGTGCTCCCTGGTCTGTGCCCTGACGCCCTCGTCGGCAGCGACCACGAAGATCACTCCGTCAATCCCGGCAGCCCCCGCAACCATCTGCCGGATAAAACGCTCATGCCCCGGCACATCGATAATGCTCACGACTCTCCCCCTGGAAGGGAAAGCGGCGCAAAACCGAGCTCTATTGTAATTCCCCGCCTTTTTTCGTCACTCAGCCTGTCACAGTCTATCCCTGTAAGGGCACGAACGAGGGTCGTCTTCCCATGGTCTATATGACCGGCCGTTCCAAGAACAACGGGCACCTCGATCTTATCAGGCATGGCAGATCTATCCCCCCCCCAGGATATCTCTTATCGCTGAACAGAGCGTAGCTTCATCGCCATCCATCAGGGTCCGCACGTGAAAGACTACTTTCCCCTCTCTCGCGGCAGCGATGACAGGGGTCTCGAACTCCCTCATCCTTTTAAGGACAGCGCCGTCACTTATGTTTGACGGGAGGGTAATCTCGACTCCATATCCGGGGAGATCCCTTTCCGGGAAAGCTCCTCCGCCTGCGGCATCGGATGTCCGGACGACCTTTGCTTCGTAGCCTGATGTCCTTTTGATCCTTCGGGCAAGGGAACGGGCTTTCTTCATCAATTCATCAAGCGGAGTGGAGATCATCCTTATTGTCGGTATTTTTTCGATCTTGCCCTGCATGTAAAACCTCAAAGTTGCCTCGAAGGCTGCAAGGGTCATCTTGTCGACGCGAAGGGCCCGCAAAAGGGGGAACTGCCTCAGCCTGTCAAGAATCTGTTTCCTTCCGACAACAGCTCCGATCTGGGGGCCGCCGAGCATTTTGTCCCCTGAGAAGGTAACGATGTCAACTCCGGATTCAAGGCATTGCCTGACCGTAGGTTCTCCATCGAGACCGAACACGGAAAAATCTTCAATTATCCCGCTGCCCAGGTCTTCCATGAACAACAGGTCCTTCTCCCTGGCTAGCCGGGCCAGTTCTTCCCTGGATACCTCGCAGTGAAATCCCGTAACTCTGAAATTGGAGGGATGGACCTTGAGGATCATTCCCGACTGCGGTGTGACGGCTTTTTCATAATCGGAAAGGTGAGTCCTGTTGGTGGTGCCCACTTCCTTCATCACAGCACCGGAAAAACCCATAATGTCCGGGATCCTGAAAGATCCGCCTATCTCCACCAGTTCCCCCCTTGACACTATGACCTCTGACCCTCTCCCCAAAGCGGCAAGGCAGAGAAGAACCGCCCCGGCATTGTTGTTTACAACCAGCGCAGCATCGGCTCCGGTCACCCTGGTAAGCAGCCATTCAACATGGTCGTTCCGGTGCCCCCTGCCTCCCTCTTCGAGGTTGTATTCAAGGTTGCTGTATCTTGAGGCCGCTTCTGCGACCCTTTCCGCAACTTCCTCCCCAAGGCAGGATCTCCCCAGGTTGGTATGGACCACAACTCCCGTCGCGTTGATGACCGGGCAAAGGCTCCTTTTCGAATATCTTTTCAGGCGCCGGAGGACTTCACCATCGAGTTTTTCAGGGTCTATTGCCGAGGCATTCCCCTCGATTAGACTCCTCCTCGCCTCGCCGATGACGTCCGCAAAGGTTGCTTTCACGGCATCGCGCCCAAGTTCCTCCTGGTATTCCAGTGTCCATGGTTTCTGAAGCAGTTCATCCATTGACGGCAGATCCCTTAAAAGGGCCTTGATATCTTCTCGCATGGGAACACCTTCCTGTCTGCTTCTGTGTGAGCACTGTTTCAGTTTAGACCATGGAAGCAAAAATCCCAACAAATCATCAGCATCGGCAGATGTTATCATTATCGGGAGAGATTAGTTCAAGTAATGGGGGGAGTAGCTGAATGCACAGGATCGACACCCGTAGCATGCCATGTCCAAAACCTGTCCTGATGACCAGAAGTGCCCTTGAAGAACATGGACTGCCTATTGAAATATTAGTCGATGCCGGCATACCTCTTTTGAACGTCAGGCGATTCCTGGAAAGTCGGGGTCTTGCGGTTTCCGTTTCCGAAGACGGATCTGTCGCAACGTTGACCTGCTCAGGGTCGACCGCTCCTGACCTTGAGACCCCTCCCGAAATACCTGCCGAAGAAAAAGGGCTGGAGGATATAGCGATACTTATATGCTCCGATACCCTGGGACGATCCGACAGCAAGCTCGGAGAAGTCCTCATGAAAGGTTTTATCGGGGCACTTGCTGAACGGGAGCCCGTGCCTGCCGCGATCGCGCTCATGAACGAGGGAGTAAGGCTGGCATTGCCGGGTTCGTCCGCCTCTGAAAGCCTGAAGGTCCTTGAGGGGAAAGGTTCCCGGATCCTTGTTTGCGGGACCTGCGTAAACCATTTCGGTGTGAAGGATTCAGTATGCGTCGGGACTGTATCGAACATGTTCGAGATATCCGAAACTGTGATCAACCACCGGAAAAACATCGTATTAAGCTAGACGGGACAGATCAGGGCAGCAGTTTTTGCCAGACGGCATTCCCGACCCTCATTCCCTCCCTGCTGAGCGAGATCCTCCCCGGGGTCCTTGTCAACAGGCGGGAGGGCAGTTCTTCGAGTTTTTTTATTACGACATCCAGGGCTCTCTCCCCGAAATCGGCACGGAATCTCTGAAAACGAATCCCCCACCTGGTCCTCAAGGCAAGGATAGCCCTTTCAGAGGCCAGGGCTTCACCTTCAAGGGTTTCGGTGAAGCAGACGGGCCTTTCTCCCCCGATGATAAGGCGATAATACTCATCGGCATCTCCGGCATTTTTGCTTCTTTCAAACCCGCGACAACTCCATGCCGAAGGCCCGATCCCGATGAAATCCCCTCCCAGCCAATAAATTGCATTATGCCTGCACCACTTTCCCGGCTTTGCGAAACTTGCAATTTCGGACTGGCGGTACCCTTTGTATTCAAGATAATACTGAGCCCATCTGTAAAATGGGT
>CAZAMZ010000084.1:0-3008 GCA_964486375.1 uncultured Synergistaceae bacterium
CGGTAGCTCAATTGGATAGAGCATCGGACTACGGATCCGAAGGTTACGGGTTCGAATCCTGTCCGGCGCGCCACTTAACAATAAAAGGCCCCGCTCAGGCGGGGCCTTTTGCCGTTATTCTTCGGGGTGTATTTCCAGGATCCTGTCGAACCTGAATGTCCGGCTCTCGCCCCTGAGGTCGCACCATGCCTCGAGCATGACCCTGCCCCCCACCCTGACGAGTCCCGTGGGCTCGATCACCCTCTCGGTCACAGTACCGTTGCCGCCGCGGTAGACGATAAGCACACGGCCGGAACTCTCCCAGGTCTGCTTCAGCAGTTCAAAACCCTCCGGCCACTCCATGTCAAGCGTTGTCCGTTCGAGTGCCATCAAGGCAGGGAGGGACCACGACCTTTCAAAATCAGCGTATCCCGTTTCGTCCGACGGGTCGATCTTTTCAAGGCACTTCAGGAATATTCCCATGGCTGCAAGAGAGTCGTCCAGGGCCCTGTGATCGCGCCCCTTTTTCACGCCCAGATGCCTGGACAGTTTCCCCAGGCTGTAGCTGGGAAGACCCGGAAATACGACCGGCGCCATCCTGCATGTGTCGAACACGTCGTTGACAAGGGGTTCCCTGAAGCTCTCCTGCCGTACCGTTTCAATGAACCCCAGGTCGAAGGGCGCGTTCTGTATGACCAGCGGCCTTTCCCCCACGAAACCCGCCAGGCGCTCAACAGCTTCCACAGGGGAGGGCGCACCCCTGACCATGCTGTTGTTTATCCCGTGGATAGCCGTAAGTGCCGGTGTTATCCTGACCCCCGGGTTCACAAGGGATTCGAAAACATCCAGCACTTCATCCCCCCTGAATATCACCGCCGCCGCCTCCACGATCCTGTCGTTAAGGGGGTCAAGCCCTGTGGTCTCCAGGTCCAGCGCGGCAAATTCCGTGGCCCGGACAGTTGCCAAACTCAACACTCCCGCCGCTCTTTTTCTTCGATCTCCTCGAGAAGTTCTGCCGCCATTGCGGCAGCCCTCCCGGTGATCCTCGTGCAGAGCTCCCTCAGGTTGTTCTCGCTGAAAACAGCCTGACCTTCTGGGGTACCGAGGTCGCAGTCCAGGATGCCCATGCAGTTGGTCGACCCGAACTCCTCTTCGAACCGCCGGATCAGTTTACCCACTGCCCCGTAGGCCCTTTCGACCGATCCGTCGGCGTTGTCCCGGCCCAGGATCAGTCCCAGCCCCATGATCGCTCCCGAGAGCGCTCCGCAGGTCCCGCAGGTTCTTGCCATACCGCTGCAGAACCCTGTCGCGGCCCTGGGCAGGATATCCGACTCCACCCCATGCGATGCGGCGATGGCAAGGACGGCGCTCTCGGCACAGAAGAGACCTTTACTGAAAAGGGTTTCTGCATGTTTCCCTGTTTCCGATGGAGACTTTTGAGCCATATCGGCAACCTCCCCGATGTTTTCTACAGCATATATCAATTTGAAAAACCGGTCCAAGATCGTTTTGATACCACATCTAAAATGACGCCTTCCCTCCCTAGAATGATCACCGGGAGGTGGTCTTATGAAGACCGTCATAGAAAGTTTCTTCAAAAGCCTCGAGGTAGGAGAAGCTTCCAGCCACGAGGGACTGACGGCGTTCCCGGTTTTCTCATCCATCCCTGGCGATCTGCCCCATATTACACTTAACGAAGCCTTCAGGACCGAAAGGATAGAGATCCGGGAACTTACCCAGGGCGGATCGGTGCCGGAACTGCTGGTCGTCAACAAGGGGGGCGAGAACATACTCATACTCGATGGCGAGGAACTCCAGGGTGCCAAGCAGAACCGGGTCCTCAACATCACCGTCCTGATCGCGGCCCACGCCAGGGTGGTTGTCCCTGTCAGCTGTACAGAAAAGGGGAGATGGCACTACACGTCCAGTGTCTTCGCGGACTCTGGGACCATGGCCGCCCGTTCGGTGAGGTTCTCAAAGAACCGTTCCGTGGGGGAGAATCTCCGTGCGGAAAGCTCCTTCAGGTCCGACCAGGTGGAGGTCTGGGACAATATCGACGAACTCGCCATGAAGTCGAGCACCCGTTCCCGCACCTGCGCAATGAGGGACGTCTTCCAGGAAATGGAAAAGAAACTGGATTCCTTCAGTTCTTTCATTCCCCTTCAGGAAGGGCAGCGCGGGGTTGTCTTCTTCTGGGGAGGGAAGCCCGCCGGCTTCGAATATGTTTCCAGCGCGGCATCCTTCGGCGAACTCTACCCGCGGATCCTCAAAAGCTACGCCGTTGAGATCGCCGCCGGGAACATCCCCCCCAGTGGCAAGGCGGGGATGGAGCAGGCCCGCAAGTTCCTGGACAGGGCCTCCAAGGCCGGAGTGTCAGTCCGGGAGTCCGCCGGCAGGGGTGAGGACGTCCGGTTTGCCGGCGAAGGTCTCATCGGTTCCGCCCTCGCCCACCACGGCGAGATCCTTCACGCCGTCTTCTTCCCCGATGAGAAAGAGTGCAGACCCGTTATCCGCAGGAGACCTGCCAGGTAGCGGAAAGGTCCCGCACGACATCTACCTAGAATTCCGCAACCGCTTCGATCTCTCCAAACATTAAAGGGGCGGGAATCCTTCCCCGCCCCCCTTTAAGTTTTTTCGCTTCTCGATCCACGAGTCAAGAGTCATGTCTTCTCACCGCAGAGTTCACAGAGGAACACAGAGAAAACTTTCTTTATGTGAAACAAAGGCCAGATCAAAGGCCAAAAGTTTTCACCAAAGACAAAGTAACCTGGCTGGCGGTGCGCCAGCCAGGTCAGGCCTCAGAGGTTTGCTGTCATCTCGAATCCGCCGGTTGTCGGATGAGAGATCTGTATTTGAACTTTCGATTCCCGATTGGCAAGGCTCCCCAAGCGCAGCGACGGGGTAAAAGTCGCGTGCCCTGACTTTTCGGTCTTCCCTTATATTTGCGCTTCTCTGCGTCCTAACCTACGCTGGCGGTGCGCCAGCAAGGTCACACGTCTGTGGTGAAAAGGTTTGGGTTTCCGAGTTAC
>CAZAMZ010000084.1:3018-7150 GCA_964486375.1 uncultured Synergistaceae bacterium
GCACTTGATCCTTCGAGTCACGAGTTACAAGTTACGAGTTACGCTTTGCCCTTCCTGTTGCCTGTCTCCTGTCTCCTTGTTTTTTTGCCCTTCCTGTTGCCTGAGGCCTGTCGCCTGCCGCCTGGTGTTCCCGTCCTTCATTTACTCCAGACGTCTTCCTGAGTTGCGAGCTTGAAAACTGACTTTCAGTTCCTGGTCAAGGGCTGATGCGATTTTTCTGAGAAACCGTAAAGAAGGATTATGTCTACCCGACTCAAGCCGACTGATGTTGCCCTGGCTGGTGCCTACCCGTAGTGCCAGATCTTCCTGTGAAAGTCCTTTCTCGCGCCTGGCTCTGATCATCGATGCAATAAAGGCAAACTCCTCTTCAAGTCCGGTATATGCCGAAGCTGTTTCAGGATCCTTCAATAACTCTTTTTTGACTTCTTTCCAGGGAATCCCTTTTTTGCTCATCTCTCACACCTCTTCAAAAAATCCTCTTTCCTTTTTAGTGCTATTTCAAGTTCCCTTTTCGGTAATTTGTCAGTCTTTTTTAAAAAACCATGAAGTAATACGAAAGATCCATCATTTAGAGTGAAATAAAAAACACGGGAGGCATCTCCGGAGAAACTGATCCTCAATTCCCAAAGGCCTGAATATCTTTGAAGCCTGATGCTGGCAGCATGAGGCCTTTGAAGCCCTGGTCCGAATTGTTCAAGAAGATCAATAACCCTCATGGCTTTGGCTCGATGTCCTGGTGCAAGAGATCTGAGAAAATCCAATACCGGGCTTGAACCATCAGGCTTTGTAAAGAAGATGATATTCCAGGACATAAGGGGAACGACCTCCCTGTTGGTCAAGCAATTATATCATATATGACATTTTATCATCAGCCTCAGATCAATTTTCAGTTTCTTTTTGTCAGGGGCACCTTGTCCCGGCATAGCCCCGACAGCGTCCCGAGGAGGTTTAACGAGGGAGGTGCACTTACGAGGGGAGCGGTTCAATGAGGGGCCTTGTCTGTGGTGCAATATTGGCCTTTGGTCTTGATTTTTCGTCCGGCTCACGATTCACGGTTCACGAACTTGTTCTTCCCGCCGCCTTGTTTTCTCTGTGTTTCTGCCCGTTGACCGTTTACCGTTCATCGTTAACGCACTTGATCCTTCGAGTCACGAGTCACCAGTCACGCTTTTGCCCTTCCCTGCTGCCTTGTTTTCTGTTTTTCTTCCCGTTCACCGTTGACCGTTTA
Organism: uncultured Synergistaceae bacterium; assembly: GCA_964486375.1. Classification (GTDB taxonomy): domain Bacteria; phylum Synergistota; class Synergistia; order Synergistales; family Thermovirgaceae; genus UBA4066. Next base: position 4,247 of record CAZAMZ010000084.1, read on the forward strand.
CCGTTGACGCTTGTATTATTCTTGCCCCGCCCCTAAGCTTTTAGAAACGGCACCCTCACATACAGCTTCAGTACGTACCATTTCAGACCCCGTTCGAAGACCTTCCCCTCCCTGGAATACCGGTGACGAACGAAACTTCCCGTGATCCGGGACAATTCCCTTTCGCGGTTTGGGAACTTCTCCAATAGCCTCTCCAGGTACTCGTAGGCCGTCTCGTCGGCCTTCCTTGGACTACCCCTGTGTTTCCCCCAGAAGAGCAGGAAACCATAAGCCCGTTCCGCCGTGATGGGCAGAGGCAGAAAGATGCCCGCTATCATTGCAAGACGCTTCATTGCCCGGAACAGGGTGACCAGGAAATTCCTGAAAGAAGGCCTCGCCCAGGCTTCGCCCGAGGCAGGGCCTGCCCTCTTGTGAAGCAGAAAATGAAACAGCAGCCACATCATGTAGAGCAGCGACAGAACGGCTAGTACCAAAACCGTCAAGATCATTACCCAGAGAAAGATCTGCATGAGGGGGCCTGTTTCTCCTGGTAATACCAGGCCCTCTTCCTCAACGGCAGGTCCCCCGCCCGAACACGTTCGATCCTCTTTACGGGGCACCAGCTTCATTATCCTGAAGATCACGAGCAGCACTGTCATGAGCCCCTGAAGGAGCAGTTCGAAAAAGGGTTTGCTGAACTCGATGACCGACTCCGCCGGCTGCTCCAGCACCGACAGGATATCCGAATTGCCGATCAGCCACACCGGCACAAGAAGTGCCGCCAGGGCCAGCAGGGATCGCCTTGAACCTTGCCCCGGGCCACCTCTCCTGGATCCGAAAAAGAGCATCAGCAGGTTCGAAAGGATCGCCAGGAACAGCAGAACATGCACGCCGGGGAGGGCCACCCCGAAGGACGAGGCCAGAAGCAGCATCAGGAACAGGGCCGCGATGTTGATGTCGAAGAGCCCGTACCTGGGGGGATCCTTTGTCCAGGAAAGAAAAGCAGCCCTTCCGGCCACAAACAGCAGCAGGAACCAGGTTGCCAGAAAACCGGCCATGGCTGCCGGATTTCCTGAAACCGTATAAATGCTCAAAGTGTTCCGGCCCATGCGAAGACTGACCCAGAAAACCGCGACGTTCGCAAGAGCTATAGTGAGGTAACGGAAATTCCCGCGCCCCATGGCAAGGTTCACCGCCGCCACCGATGCCCCTACGGTCAGAAAGGACCACGGATCCACGAACCCTGCCGCCTCGAAGCCCGAGACGGCGAACAGGTAGAACAGGCTGAAATTCAGCGATTCGCTGGCGACCAGGAACAGCCGGAAAAGGATACTGTGCAAAACAGGATCACCTCAAACTCTTTCCATCTCTATCCTTACACCGTCACCGGACGGGGTCACGGCGGGACTTTCGGCACTGATGGAGATCACCGTCGTTCCCCACGGCATGAGCCTTGATTCCTGTCTGAGGAATTCTCCAAAGGGGAGCGCAACGGGCAGTTTCGCCCGTGCCAGGGCCTCAAGGGCCAGCCTTACCCGGGAGGGATCCGAACCCACGGGGATCGACACCGGGCCCGACTTCCCGCACTGGGACAAGTTCGAGACAAGGCCGAAGGGGATCTTTCTCTTGTCGGCCCACACTGCCAGGGTAGCAGCAAGGGAAAGGGCCTTCTCCATGGAGTGCGGATGCATTGCAACGCTGTCTCCGTCCAGGGTTATGCACAGCCTCAGGTCAGCGGTGTGCTCCAGCACCTTGGCCAGAAGCTTTCCGTGCCGGGCGCTTGCCTTCCAGTGGATACGCCTTGCCGGTGTGTCCGGTGTGTAGTTCCTCAGGCTTGAAACCCGGGTGGGGTCAGGCATGAAAGGCCTGTCTGACCTGACATCGCCCATCAGGTAATGCTGCGCGAGGTCGCGGTCCTCGATGTCAAGCAGTGCCGGGTACACCAGGACCTCCATGGCCTTGCCGAAGCGTTTCTCCCTGTGGAAGAGCCCCAGGAGATCCTTCGAATTAACGCTGCCGGGGGGGATCTCGTAGCAGCCGCGCGTCAAACCCTTGATGCGGAAGGTCAACAGGCTCTCGCCGTATCTGCCCAGGAAAACCATGCGGCGGCCCCGCGGGTCTTCGCCCTGCTGTTCAGGGGCGGTCACATTCAGCCCATCGGGGAAGCCTTGCCAGACCTCCAGGGCCACAGGGAGCCTCTTGTCGTTTCTGATCCGGACTGAAAAAGGGGCCTCGTCGCCCGGGAAAAGCCTTGCCGGGCGCGTCTCCCGGCTTGTGTCCAGCCTGTGGAGACCGTAATCTGCCCAGAGCCTGCAGCTTACAAGGATCACGAGGATGGCGATAAGGAAGGAGGCCGGCAGGAAAAGTCCCCTGGCCAGGAGCATGACCACGCCCACCGCGGCAAAGACCCTGACGCCCGAAAGGGTGTAGAGGGAAGTGACCAGCGGGACCTCACTCATGGGTTACTCCCAGCCATCTTCGACCGGGACGGGCACCCGGGAGAGGATATCCGATATCACTGCGTTTCCCGTGTTCCCCCGGTAGCGCTCCTCGCGGTGCAGCAGAAGCCGGTGGGCCAGGACGTACGCCGCCAGGTACTTTACGTCGTCGGGAATCACGTAGGACCTGCCCCTTATGAACGCCAGGGCCTTCGAGGTCTTGAACAGGGCCAGGGACCCCCTCGGGCTTGCGCCCAGTTCCACTGCCGGATGTTCCCGGGATGCCCTGGCAAGGCCTGTAATGTAAGTCGTCAGCGAAGGGTGGACGAACACCTCCGCCGCCTCTTCCTGCCATGACAGGATGTCCTCTCCGGATACCACGCTTTCTATCCCGGAAAGGGCGTTGTTCTTTCCGTGGGTAAGGATTATCTCTTCCTCCTCGCCGGCGGTGGGGTCCAGCAGGGTGTGGTCGATGCGCCGGGCCAGA
>CAZAMZ010000085.1:0-5637 GCA_964486375.1 uncultured Synergistaceae bacterium
AGGGTAGGGTGGGGCCACAGAGAGAAACCTTAATACAAGGCGGCAGGCGACAGGCAGCAGGAAAAACAGGATCAAGGGCGTCAACAGTAAACGGAAAGAGCGCAAGACCAGTTTCTCCTTTGTTGTTCTTGTCCTTGTGTTTACCGTTCACTGTTTACTGTTTACCGTTCACTGTTCACTGTTCACGCCTTTGCTTTTGGTTTTCGACTCACGGTTCACGATTCACGACTCACGATTCACGATTTACGTTAAACGTCTCACGATCCACAGGTATAGGGAGGTTTTTTTGTGAAGATACTCGTCCTCGGAGCCAACGGCTTTATCGGTTCCCATCTCTGTGAACACCTGCTGGACAGGACCAACTGGGAGATATCCGCTTTCGACATCAAAGACTTCAACCTGGGCAAGTGCCTGGGCAGGGAGCGCTTTTCCTTTCGCCGGGGAGACTTCTACACCGACGACGAGTGGATAGAAGGCGAAGTCAGGAAGAGCGACGCTGTGCTCCCTCTGGTCGGGATAGCCAAACCAGCCTTTTACATCACGAACCCCGTGATGACATTCCACCTGGATTTCGAGGCCAACCTCAAGATAGTGCGGATGTGCGTAAAGCACGGAAAACGGGTGATCTTCCCCTCCACCTCGGAGGTATACGGCATGAGCACCGACACGGAGCTCAAGGAGGACGAGAGTCCCATTATCCTGGGGCCGGTCTGCAAATCCAGGTGGATCTACAGCTGCAGCAAGCAGATGATGGACCGGGTGATAGCGGCCTACGGGCAGGAAGAGGGGCTAAGGTACACCCTTTTCAGACCGTTCAACTGGATAGGGCCGCGGCTTGATACCTTCGAGGACGCGAAGGAAAGAAAGGCCAGATCGATCACCCAGATACTCTACGATATCCTCAACGGCAGGGATATATCCCTGGTTGGAGGAGGACGCCAGAGAAGAAGTTTCACATGGATCGGCGACGGGGTGACATGCCTGGAGGCAATTATCAGGAACGAGAACCGCTCCGCAGAAAGCGAGATATTCAACATAGGCAATCCTTCAAACAACGCCTCCATCAAGGAACTTGCCCTGGTGATAATCAGGGTGCTCAAGTCGTACCCGAAATACAGGGAAATGGCCGAAAGGACAAGGCTCGTGGAGATAGACTCCAGGGATTACTACGGTGCCGGGTACGAGGATGTGCTGGACAGGGTACCCTCGGTCGCAAAGGCAAGGCGGCTACTGGGGTGGGAGCCCGAGACGCCCCTGGAGGATGCTGTCCGTAAAACTGTTGAGGCCACGCTGATCGAAAGCGGGTTATAGTGCTATCATAGGAAAGACTTTTCTCAGGGGGGTAACCCGATGAAGCTTGCCGCCAACATTTTCAGGGAATACGACATAAGGGGAAACGCCGAAGAAGAGCTGACCACAGAAACTGTCAGAGCCATCGGACTTGCCTTTGGCACTTTCCTCTCGCGGAACGGCGTCAAAAAGATAACCGTCGGGGGGGATGTCCGCCTCTCAACGGAAAGGATCCGTTCAGACATAATCGCCGGGATGACCGAAGCAGGAGTGGACGTGATCGACATCGGGATGGTCACATCACCGCTGCTCTACTGGAGCCTCTTCCACCTGGATCTTGAAGGGGCCGTTATGATAACCGGGAGCCACAACCCCAGGGAATTCAACGGGCTGAAGCTTGCCTTCGGCAAGACGACCCTTTACGGTGACCAGATCCAGGAGATCCTGAGGATGATCGAGGCCGACGATTTCGTAAGGGCATCCGAACCGGGTACCGTCACAAGGATGGACCTTTCGAAGGAGTATCTCGAAATGCTCGAGTCAAAGATCAGCCTTGGGCCAAGGAAGCTCAAGGTGGTCACAGACACGGGCAATGCCACGGCAGGCCCCATGGTCAACAGGTTCCTCCGTGAATTGGGGTGCGATGTCATCCCTCTGTTCGAAGAGCCCGACGGGACCTTCCCGAATCATCACCCCGACCCCACCAAACGCGAGTACCTTGTCGACCTGATCGACACCGTCCGCCGCGAAGGCGCGGACCTCGGCCTGGGTTTCGACGGCGACGCCGACCGAATTGGCGTGGTTGACGACATGGGAGAGGTGGTCTGGGGAGACATTCTAATGATCCTTTTCTGGAGGGAGATCCTGCCTCTCCACCCTGGGGCGGATGCCATTGTCGAGGTAAAGAGCTCACAGGCCCTTGTGGACGAGATAAAAAGGCTGGGTGGAAAGGTGGTCTGGTGGAAATCAGGGCATTCCCTTATCAAGGCCAAGATGAAGGAACTGAACGCCCTCTTCTCGGGCGAGGTTTCGGGGCACATGTTCTTCGCCGACGAATTCTACGGCTTTGACGACTCCTTCTACGCCGCCGGGAGGCTGTTAAGGATCCTTTCCAATACCAGCCTGAAGTTGTCGGAGATGCTTTCGGATGTGCCGGTCTATTACAGCACCGCTGAAACAAGGATCGCCTGCCCCGACGAGATCAAGTTCGATGTGATCGACAGGATCAGGGAGGATGCCCTCAAGGAACATGAGGCCATAACCGTAGACGGCGTCAGGATCATCTACCCGGGCGGGTGGGGTCTCGTAAGGTCGTCGAACACGCAGCCCGTCATCGTGGCAAGGGCCGAAGGGAAGACCGAAGAAGAACTGGCGGAATATTCCGCGGACCTGAAGAAAAGGATACTGAAAGCCGGGGTCGAGGACTTCGAGTGGGAGTATTGAAGATCTTAAAAGCGTGACTCGTGACTCGTAACTTTCAGGATCAAGTGCGTAAACGGTCAACGGTGAACGGGAAAGGCAAAGACAGAAATGCAGGCTACAGGCGACAGGAAGATCAAATTCCAAACCATTTCACCGCAGAGGACGCAGAGAAGAGCAAGAGAGAAAAGCGAAATAGTAGGTTTAGAAAAAAGGTCGAAAAGCAATTACAAGAGAAGTGAAAGGTTTAAACCATAGATCCAGATTTTCCTTTGTTCCAGACCCTTCTACGTCCTAAGCTACGCTGGCGGTGTGCCAGCTAGCTCAGAATGAAGTTTACCCTTTCCCTGCGCTCGGGGCACACGTCTGCGTACAAACCTACGCCGACAGCATGTCGGCTATGTCAGAGCGAAGCCTAACGACAAGGTCCCGAGGTGCTTTAACGAGGAAGATGATCCAACGAGGTGCCTTGTCTGGTGAGATGCCTGGTCTTGGTTCTGGTACCTTAACCATAAATTGTGTTTTTGTCTCTTGCTTTTCTCTGCGGCCCTCCGCGTCCTCTGCGGTGAAAAGGTATTAGTTTTTAGTTTTTGCCCTTCCGTCTACCGTTGGCCGTTTACGCTTTCCCTTTCAGGAAAAGAAAACTCACATCCTTGAATTCATAAAACTCTGTATTGTGAGAACGAGACCTTCCTCAATTGAATAGCGTGGTTCGTAACCGAGGAGTTCGCGGGCGCGGCTTATGTCGGCCAGTGAATGCATGATGTCACCCATCCTTTCAGGTTCATACACAGGTTCCTTCCCTTTCCAGCCAGGACAAAGGATTTCAACTGTACCGGCCATCGCCGAAAGGAGTTTTTCAAGGGAGACAGAGCAGCCTGTACCAATGTTCATTACACTTCCCCCCGGCCCGGGGTCGCAAAAGGCCGCCAGGAGGTTGGCCTGTACTACATCCCCGACGTAAACGAAATCCCTTGTGGTCTTGCCGTCGCCGTAGATCACGGGGTTTTTGCCCTCCAAGAGTCTCTTGCCCCATATGGAGATCACCCCTGAGTACGGGCTTGACGGGTCCTGTCTGGGGCCGTAGACATTCATGTAACGCAGACCCGCCGTCTTCATGCCCCCCGACAGGACCGAAGCGTATAGTTCACCCGTTCGCTTGGCAACAGCATAGGGTGAAAGGGGTTTGAGGGGTGCATTCTCGGTAATTGCGCCCTCGGGCTGGCTGCCATAGACCGCGGCGGACGAGGCAAAGACGAAGGAGCGGACCCCCGCGTCACGGGCTGCGATAAGCATGTTCAGAAAACCGGTGATGTTGCAGGAGTCGTTCAGATGGGGCTCTTCGAAAGACCTGGGGACAGAGACCAGGGCCGCCTGGTGCAGAACAAGATCCGCCCCCTCGCAGGCTTCACGGCAAGCCTGGACGTCCCTGACATCCCCTTTTATGAAGCGGAATAGTGACCTCCTGTGACTGGAGGGTCCTACTGCTTCTTCAAGGTTGGATCCGTTTCCCGACAGGAAATTGTCGATAGCGATGACATTCTGGCCAAGGGAGAGGAGTTCTTCAACCAGGTGGGAGCCTATAAAACCGGCCGCTCCGGTTACAACCCATTTCAAGGACCTGGAGGAAAGGGTATGGCGCAGTTCTTCGTAAATGGTCACGGGTTACCCCCCGGGAAATATATTGGCAGACGGGGGTTATTTTATTGGAAATTCAAATTTAATACAACTACTTCGGGGCGGCTGGAGGTTCTGATAGGGGGACCCCATACTCCGATGCCGCAGGAAATGTAATAGAGAGTTTCGCCTTTTGTCAGGAATCCCCAGTCCTGTTCAAAGATCCTGGAGGTAACATGATTGAAGGGCCACAGCTGACCCCGGTGGGTATGGCCTGAAACCTGAAGGGCCACGCCCGCATTCTCCGCTTCGTAAAGGTCAGATGGTGTATGGTCCATTACTATGACAGGGAGTTCACTGTCAACACCGGGAATATCGGCAAGGGGCAGGCGGGTCTTGCCCATCCTTGAGGCAGCACGGTCGTCCCTTCCGATCAGGGTAAGGATACCTTCGATCTCGAAGGCCTCATCCCTCAGTACGGTCACTCCGCCGTCACGGAATGAATGGGCTGCCTCCTCGGCACCGGAGTAGAATTCGTGGTTGCCCAGTACCGCAAACACCCCGAGAGGTGCCTTTATAGCCTCCAGTTCTTCGGAAAGCCTCTCCTCCTGTGCATGGGTGACATCAGAGTCGACAATGTCCCCCACGAGCAGGACCATGTCGGGGCGGGCCATATTTATGGTCTCGATCATGCTGCTCAGCCAATGATTCCTGACGAGAAGCCCGACGTGAAGGTCCGTGGCAACGACTACCCGTACGGGGGCCTCCCTGGGAGTGCCTTTCAGGGTAACGTCAAATTCCCTTGTGACCGGGTAAAGGGCGTTCCAGCGTCCTGCAGCCACGATCAGTGCGGCAATGGTGATCACGGCCCAGAAAGCTGCAAGTGCTGTTTTTCCTCGCTTGCCGGTCAGTGAATGGGGAAGGATGCGCAGCCAGTTGTCCGCCAGGAGGATTATGTCGAATAGCGCAAGAAGTATCATGACGTAGATCATGAAAGCCAGGTACCATGACCCCACAACGGCGAGCATATCCGTAAAGGCGCAACGAAAGAAAGCTCCGCCGATCCTTCCGGCGGGGAAAGCCGCAACGAGCAGCCAGAACGCCGCAACAACAGGGATCTTAAGGATCCCCAGGTGGGGAGCCGCCCTGGCCAGGTGAAGCCAGATGTAGAGGTTCGCGGCCCCGTAAACGCTCAGGGCTATTCCGAAAAAAGAGATGAACGAAGAAATTCTCATAGAACCTCCAGAGTTTGAAGCCGTGACTCGTGACTCGAAAACCTTAACATCAAAAGCGTAAACGGTGAACAGCCTG
>CAZAMZ010000085.1:5737-7051 GCA_964486375.1 uncultured Synergistaceae bacterium
CGTGACTCGTGACTCGAAAACCTTAACATCAAAAGCGTAAACGGTGAACAGCCTGTTTACAGGTTTTTCCGTTCACCGTTCACTCTTTTCAGGACTTAAATTTTAAAATCTAATTTGGAATCCTATTCACGATTCACGATTTACGATTCTTAAACCTCTTCCTGCGCAGTGCGGGAGATTATCTCCTCCTGCAGGTCGAGGCCGATGTCGCAGAAGTAGTCGCTGTAACCTGCCACGCGGACTATCAGGTCACGGTAATTCTCCGGGTGCGCCTGGGCATCCCTAAGGGTTTCTGTGTCGACGACGTTGAACTGGATATGGTGCGCGTCATAACGGAAGTAGGTCCGCACCAGTTTCGCCAGTTTGTCTATGCCTTCCTCCCCCTGGAGGACCTTTGGCATGAACTTCATGTTAAGAAGTGTCCCGCCTGTACGGATCTGGTCCATCTTGCCGCAGGACTTTATCACGGCCGTGGGGCCGTTGCGGTCGGCACCCTGTACAGGCGATATCCCCTCGGAGAGCGGGGCGCCCGCAAGCCGTCCGTCAGGGGTGGCCCCGGTGATGGATCCAAAGTATATATGGCAGGTGGTGGGAAGCATGTCTATATGGTACTCCCCGCCCTTGCTGTTGGGCCTGCCGTCTATCTCGTTGAAGAGGGAGTTGAACACCCTCTTCATGAGGTCGTCAGCGTAATCGTCGTCGTTGCCCCAACGGGGGGTCTTGTTGGCAAAGGTCAGCCTCATGGCCTCGCTGCCATCAAAGTTCTTGCCGACCGCGGCCAGAACTTTGTCCATACTGAAGGCCTTCTCCTCGAAGACGTGTTTCTTCAGGGCGCTGAGACTGTCCGTCATCGTCCCTATGCCGACACACTGGATGTAGTTTGTGTTATAGCGCGGGCCTCCGTCGTTGTAGTCCTTGCCTTTCTTTATGCAGTCGTCGGTGAGGACCGAGAGAAACACCGCCGGCGCGTAGTCTGCGTACATGCGCTCAATGAACTGGTTGCCCCTGACCTTGATCTCGACAATATGGTGCAGCTGCTTCTCGAAAGCGGCATACAGGTCCTCGAAGGTTTCAAACGCGGCCGGGTCCCCTGTCTCGATGCCGATCCTCTTGCCCGATACGGGGTCAATGCCGTTGTTCAGGGCCAGTTCAAAGATCTTGGGGGTATTGAGATACCCGGTCAGGATATAGGCCTCCTTGCCGAAGGCACCGGTCTCGACACAGCCGCTGGTGCCCCCTTCGCGGGCATCCTCGCCGGTCTTGCCGGCGCGAATCATCTGCTCAATGCCCGTATCGGCATTGAACCCCGCGGGG
>CAZAMZ010000086.1:0-7036 GCA_964486375.1 uncultured Synergistaceae bacterium
CCCTCGGTTTTCCCTGTCGGTCAGACAGGTTCGCCCAGTCGTATCTTGCCCCGAGGGGAGGTATCCTGGAAAGGAGGCAGCGGGTCATATCTGTATGAGGGTTATCAGTTCTCATCGGAATGAAGCCTGACCAGCCCTCGCAGCACAACCCCGCGCCTTCCGTCCACCGTCACCGTCATACCGTCATCCAGTACTGAAAGGGCGCCAGGGGCCGAGACAATGCAAGGGATCCTGAGCTCGAGAGATACTATCGCCGCGTGGCTGGTCAATCCTCCTTCCTCGCAGATAACGGCAGCGGCCTTCCTCATCGCGGGAACATAGTCTTTTTCAGTCTGCCGTACGACAAGGATACCCCCCTCTGTCATCTTTTGGACAGCTTCCTCGGCAGAACGGGCCTTCACGACAGGGCCCGAAGCATCTTTCCTCAGCAGCGACAGCCCTTTGAGAAGTGTTTTGGCTACGGTCAGCACCTGAATTGAATTGGTCGTACCAGGGCTCCCTATCGGGTACCCGGCTGTCGCTACAATTATGTCCCCTTCTCTCAGGAGTCCTTCTCTTTGGGAGATCTCCGTTGCTGAAGAAAGGGCGGTTTCAAGATCCTTCTCCCTGGGCACAAGAACCGGCACAACTCCCCAGACAAGGGTCAGGTACCTGAGGGTTTTCTCATGGGGCGTTGCTCCGATGATAGGGGCTTTGGGTCGGTACTTGCTGACCATCTGGGCAGTCCCCCCGCTCTGCGTCAGTGAAAGGACAGCCTGTGCCTTCATTTGATCCGAAATTATCGCTGCGGCTTTGCTCACGGCATCTGGTATGCCAGGGTTGCCTTCATGGGGCGGGACCATTCTTTTCCATTGCTGGTCGCCTTCTTCGGTCTTCCGTACGATCCGTGACATGGTTTCCACGGCTTGCACCGGGTAGGACCCGTTAGCTGTCTCCCCTGAAAGCATTACGGCATCGGCGCCATCCAGTACCGCATTGGCAACATCACTGGCCTCGGCTCTTGTCGCCCTGATGTTCCTTATCATTGAATCCAGCATCTGGGTAGCGACTATGACTGGCTTTCCGTGAGACCGGCAGAGATCGATGATCCTTTTCTGGACAAGGGGGACCTCTTCAAGGGGGATCTCAACTCCCAGGTCGCCCCGGGCCACCATCATTCCGTCAACGACCTCGATAATTTCTTCCAGGTTGTCAACGGCTTCACGGGTCTCGATCTTGGCAATTATGCCGAGGCTCCCTTCAAGATCCTCAAGGACACGTCGAACTTCCATAATGTCAGCCCTGTTCCTGACAAAAGAGAGCGCAACGAGATCCATCTTCTTGTCGATGGCCCACTTCAGGTCGTCAATATCGCCAGCTGTCAGTATAGGGAGGGAGGTCTTTGCTCCCGGAAGAGATACGCCCTTCCTTTCACCCAGTTTGCCGCCGACGATCACCCGGCAGATCATGTCTTTGCCAGAAACCTTTTCGACGGTAAGGTGGAGTGTTCCATCATCGATAAAAAGGGACTGGCCTGGCTTCACCTCCGAAGGAAGCGAGGGATGGCTTATCCCCACCCTTTTGTTGTCGCCGTGCTCGACCTTTCCGGAGGTCAGGGTGATAATGCCGCCGCTTTCCAGAACAACAGGCAGATGGTCCTTCAGCATTCCGGTCCTGATCTCGGGACCTTTAGTGTCGATTATTGTTCCCAGGGGGCGTTTGATCTCCTTTTCCAGCCTTCTGATCCTGTCAAGGTGCATCCCGTGGGTTTCGTGGTCGCCATGGCTAAAGTTAAGGCGGGCTACATCCATGCCCGCCTTAACCATTGCTTTCAGAACTTCGTAGTCTTCACATGCTGGACCGAGCGTACAGACTATCTTAACCCGTTTCATCGTTTTTCTTCCCGCTTTCCAGGGATCCGTGGGCTGTAATTATGGCGGCCCTCCCCCTGATCTTCATCGCCGATGTGAATTCAGTAAACTGGGCGATCCAGACCTCACCGGCATCAAGTTTCTCGGAATGGGCGAACTTGGTCTCCTGACCCCTTGTCAGCCCAATTACCGAGACACCGTTCTCCAGGGCCTTCACCACTATATAATCGGAAAGAACCGAACGTTTGGCACAGTCCTCTTCTCGCATGCCCTCTCCCCCTTAAAAATGTCCGAGGCGAAACATCCCCATATTTATACCACCTCTACGCCCCCACCGGATATCTCGAAAACCCTTTTTGCCAGTTCTTCTGTCGGGTCCACGTTAAGGTCCCTTGCTTTCATTATGGCCCTTCTGCCTTCGATAGAGACATCGAGCAGGACAGAAGCTTCTCCGGGGTGTCCCTTCAGTTCACGGTAAACGTTCCTGAGACTGCCGTTCATATCGGGGGCATTATCCGTGATCCTAAGCCTGATCCATCTTCTGGCAGCGGCGGGCAAGTCTTCGAGCAGGAATACCTTCTCGGCCACCAGGGTCAGTCCTTCCCTCGTCCTCGGCGATCCCTTCACAAGGACGACCTTGCCCTTTTCCGTAGGGGGGATCGAAGCCCAGGTCCTGGGGAAGCAGACGACTTCGATCTTGCCGGAGGAGTCCTCTATCTCGAGGATGCCCATACGGTCCCCCTTCCGGGTGAATTTTTCCTGAATCCCCACAAGGATACCCGCGACAACGGCCTGGCAGTTCTCGGACCTCCAGAAGGCCAGTTCGGGTATGGTGCAGGTTACGTAAGGCAACAATGTCTTCTCATACTGCTCAAAAGGGTGCCCGGAAATGTAAAGCCCCGTAGCCTCTTTTTCCATCTCCATCCTGGTATGGAAATCGTAGTCTTCAACTTCGAAAAGCACAGGACCTTCTTCCTCGGCTGTATCTTCAAGTCCAGGAAGCTGCTGCTGCCTCGAATCGGATACTCGCCGCTGTACCAGGTCGAACATTGCCGGGAGTGAATCCATCAGTTGTCTCCGGTTCGGGGATACCGGATCAAAAGCTCCTGCCCGGATCAGGTTTTCAATTACCGCCCTCCCGATTATCCTGAGGTCCACACGATTCAGAAAATCCCAGAGCGACAGGAACGGGCCGGCCTTCCTGGCCTGGATCACCTGGTCCACCGAGGGCTGCCCCAGCTTGGAAACGGCACTCAAGCCGAAAAAGATGACGCCGTCGGCCACGCTGAAACTGGATTCTGACCTGTTCACATCAGGAGGGAGGACCTGTATGCCTGAATTCCTTACGGTCCTGATATGGCCTGCGAGCACATCAAGTTTCGAGTGGATGTGGCTCGACAGAAAGGATGCATAGAACTCACAGGGGAAATGCGCCTTGAGATATGCCGTCTGGTAGGTGATCATGGCATAGGCGGCACTGTGTGATTTGTTGAAACCGTAACCGGCGAATTCCTGGACAATATCGAAAATGTGTTCCGCATCTGAAGGTTTGACCCTGTTGTTTACGCAACCGGCAACGAACTGCTTCCTCTGGGTTTCCATTACATCCACTTTTTTCTTGCCCATGGCCCTTCTCAGGAGGTCGGCCTCACCCAGGGTGTAACCGGCCAGGTTCGCCGCGCACTGCATGACCTGTTCCTGGTAAAGGATCATTCCATAGGTTTCCTTAAGGGTTTCCCTCAATTCATCATGGAGCCAGGATATCTCCCTTCTTCCATGTTTGCAGTCGATGTACTGTTCGACCATGCCGCTTCCGAGCGGGCCTGGCCTGTAAAGGGCAAGGACGGCAATGATGTCCTCGAAGCAGTCGGGCTGCAGCTGTTTCAAAAGCTGCCTCATACCCGATGATTCCAGCTGGAAGACCCCGAGGGTATCGGCTCTGCAAAGCATCTCGAACGTCGGGGGGTCATCTTCCGGGATTGCATACATATCTGGAGGGTTTTTCCCACCCTTGACTATATTGTCAAGGGTTTCCTCGATCATGGAAAGGGTTCGGAGTCCGAGGAAATCCATCTTGACGAGGCCGAGTTTCTCAAGGGGATCCATGGCATACTGGGTTACGATCTGGTCCTCGCCTATCCGGCGGATCGGGACCACTTCCGTCAGGGGTTCAGGAGTGATGACAATGCCTGCTGCATGCTGCGAACAATGCCTTGCGAGGCCTTCGATCCTGGATGCATAATCAAGGAGTTTACCCACAGCAGGATCTTCCTCCCTGGCCTGCCTGAGTTCGGGAGATTGTTCCACCGCTTCCCTGATCGAGGATGATCCGGAGGGGACAAGTTTCGCTATCCTGTCCACATCGGGGTATTTCATATCAAGGGCCCTTCCGACATCCCTGATCGCAGCCCTGCTCTTCATTCGGTCAAAGGTTATTATCTGGGCTACATGGCTGCGGCCGTATTTCTCAACGATTATCTCCAGGACCCGGTCCCTTCCCCGATCCGAAATATCGGTATCAATATCAGGCATACTTATCCTTTCGGGATTGAGGAAACGTTCAAAGAGAAGGCCGTATCTCAAAGGATCGATCTCGGTTATGCGCAGGGAATATGCCACCAGGGAACCAGCCGCTGATCCCCTGCCCGGCCCTACCGGGATCGATTCCTCCTTTGCGGTGTGAATGATATCGGAAACAATAAGGAAATACCCCGCAAAGCCCATCTGGTTAATAACGTTAAGTTCATAATCAAGCCTTTTCAGGTACTCCCCGGGGACATCCATCCCCTTGAAACGGCCGCGGAGACCTTCATGGGACTTGATATTGAGTTCCTCTTCGAGGGTGGAGCCCTTTTTCACATCAACCCTTGGGAGGCGGTATGAACCAAAGGAGAACGAAACATCGCATCTCTCGGAGATCTCCAGGGTATTCAGGAGTGACTGGGGGACCTCCTTGCCGAAAAGCTCCCACATCTCCGCAGGGGACCTCAGGTAGAATTCATCGGCGCCGAAACGGTACCGGTTTGGAGTGTTAACGGTGGCATTTGTCTGGACACAGAGGAGCACATCATGCCAGGAGGAGTCCCCTGCCTCGAGATAGTGAGCATCGTTTGTGGCAATAAGCGGTATTCCGGAAGTCTCTGACATCCTTATTAGAGCCTTGTTGGCGATGGCCTGCTCGGGCAGGCCGTTGTGCATAATCTCCAGGAAGAAGTTCCCCTCCCCGAAAATATCGCGGTAAAGCATGGCCCTGTTCAGCGCTTCTTCCTCGCATCCTTCAAGGACAAGGCTTGGGATCTCGCCAGCCAGGCACGCAGAACTTGCTATCAGGCCTTTTGAATAACGGGAAAGAAGGTCATGATCGACCCTGGGGCGGTAATAGAACCCGTCGGTATTTGCAAGGGATACCAGCTTGACAAGGTTCTGGTAACCTTCGTTGCTTTCGGCAAGGACAAGGAGATGGTAGTTGCGCCCCATCCTGTCCCTGAGGGTATGTCCCCTTGGGTCGACATAGAGCTCACATCCAAGGATCGGCTTTATCCCTTCATCCCTGCACGCCGCGTAAAACTCGATCGCACCGTAAAGTGCCCCGTGATCCGAAATGGAAACGGCAGGACAGCCCCACCGGGCTGCCCGCATGGCAAGGTCGCTGCACCTGATGGCCCCGTCAAGCAGGCTGTATTCTGAATGGACATGAAGATGTACAAAGGGGTTCTCCACTATTCTGCGGCAGCTCCTTCCGAAGATTCTGCATCCTCTGTTTCATCCTCCCGGAGGACCAGAAGATCTGCGTTGAAACATCTCTGGATCTCTGAAAGGCTGTCTTTCCTGCTTTCGGATGCCCCGATCTTTCCGCCAGGGGCTGGCATGTCACTCCCGGAAGACCTCTTCCTCGAGGTTTCAGGCTTGCCCCTGAAAGGAACTTCAGGAGCAACGTCCACCCCGGAACATGAGGCTGGAGCCTCCGCAGCAGTCCCTTCAACCTCGATGGACCTTTCACCGCACAGGATCATCATCTTTTTGTCGGGAAAGCAGGCCTTTCTTATCTCGTCAAGGCTGGAAAGGTTCCTGGGAGTAGTTGCCATCTCAAAGCAATACCTTGAATCTTCCGGGAAAAAAACGGTTACCCTGTCCCCATCTTCCCTGGCTATGGAGGACACACAGGCACAGTAAAGGGGGAGATTGCCAGCGGACATGAGATCAAGGCACCTTTCCCAGCCGGGAAGATCGGCGCCGCCTGTCTTTTCAGGCGCCGGGGCAAGGTGTTCCAATCCTGACGAATGCCGCACCTGCTCATTAACGGCAGGAGTGCTGTCGACAGCCGGCTCCGGCCGATTTTCTGCGGGGACTAACTTCGAGGCCCTATCCTTCGCCGTGATGACCCCATCGTCGGCTTTTGCGAAAAGCCCCATCAGCATCCCCTGGGCGACCTCGGCCTTGAGCCCGAATCTGGCCCGAGGAAGTGTACGGGAACAAAAATCCAGGATCCTCCAGAGCTCCTGTTCGCTCCAGTTGGCGGATTCCTCCCTGACAAACCTTGCCTCGTCCGCGCTCAGGGGGAGAGACCCGATCCCTTCCTCACCCCACAGGACAGTAACAAGAAGGTCCCGGAATATTAGGAACAACCCCTCAAGCAGCCGCTCCGAGTTCAAACCCTTTTCCAGCAGCGCTCCAATGGCCTTCATGCCCTCTGCGCTTCCGGTCCTGAAAAGCGGGATCAATCTTTGAAGGTCGTTCCTTCCTCCGCCCCCGAGAAGACACCTGATATCTTCCAGGGAGACCGATGGAAGACCGGTTGACAGTGCCTGTTCAAGGAGCGAGAGCGCATCCCTTAAAGACCCGTCCGATTCACGGGCCATCTCCCAGAGAGCTTCATTATCTATGGTGCCCCCCTCCATGGAAGAGACCCTTGAAAGACAGTCCACGATGTAAGACACGGGTATCCTGTGAAAGGGAATGTGCTGGCACCTTGATCGAATGGTGGAAGGCACCTTGTGAGGCTCGGTAGTTGCGAGGATGAACACAACCGTGTTCGGGGGCTCCTCCAGGGTCTTCAGTAGGGCGTTGAAGGCCGCATCGGTCAGCATGTGGACCTCGTCTATGATGTAAACCTTGAACTTGCCTGAAAAGGGGGAGAGGGAGACATGTTCCTTCAGTTCCCGGATCTCGTCGATCCCCCTGTTGGA
>CAZAMZ010000087.1:0-6850 GCA_964486375.1 uncultured Synergistaceae bacterium
GTAATATGTCTTGCCTCCTACCTCTGCCTGCACTACGAACGCTTCGTAATTCTTCTCTCTTGCATCCCTGGCAAGGTTTTCTGCTGAATCCCTCAGGGTGAAAGCACCGATCTGGACTATCCAGCTTCCCCTTGCAGCTGGTCCCGAAGGGGCCGTGGTTTGTTCTTTAGGGGGAGATGCAGGCGGAGATGTCGGTTTCTCAACCGTTACCTGTGCTGTGGCAGTTGCAACAGTCTCGGCAGTCCCGGTGTCTCCCTCTCCATTTCTGACGGGAACTGCAACAACCTTGGCCGTGTCGCCTACCTGTGACGGTTCGGTTGCCGCTATGCTTTCGGGGATCTCTTTCTCGGTAGTTTCAGGGTACGAGACCTGGCTCCCCGGGGTTACGAAAAGCAGTCTTACACCCAGGACAAGCAATCCCAAAGCAAGGATGGCTACCAGTGGGAGCATAATATGGCCAAAAGCGAAAACAACAGGTTTTTCCTTGAATTTACGTGTTTTGCGGAAACTCATTGTCGATCACCTCGCAAACATAATGTTCCCTTGAAACCAAGCAAATTGAGTTGTTCCCTCAAAAGATCCTTATCAGGCCGGTTATCCCCTTTTACAGTATTCAATGCCTTTCTGTATGAGGCGGGAGGCAGCCCCGCCCCGATCCCTCTCCAGGAGATACAATACTCCAGAATTGCTTCCCCGGGTTCCTGGACCTTGAATGACAAACCCCTTCGGGAAATACCATAAAACAGTTCTTTCAGTATCCGGATTTTTTCAGAGGAATCCTTTTCCTCGGAAATTCTTTCGTTTTCCCATCGGCTCATGGGTTTTGGTACGAAAATCCCTACCGAAGCTGTGATCTTGAGAGATGTTCTTGACCTTATCTCTTTGCATAATGCGGCAATGGATTCGATATCTTCCGCGGTTTCGCCGGGAAGTCCGATCATGAAGTACAGTTTAACCTGTCTGATGCCTGTTTTCCTTGCCATCTCCAGTTTTTCGATTATCTGATCGTTGCTGAACATTTTGCCGCAGCTTGCCCTCAGCTTGTCGTTGCCTGCCTCAGGAGCAACAGTAACAGTAAATCTTCCGCTTGCGACAAGGGACTGAAGCATTTCCCCGGTAATATTATCTACACGTAGTGATGCAAAGGAAACCGCCTTGTCGTTCGATATAATGTATTTCAGGATCCTTGAGAGTTCAGGATGATCCCCTGCCTCCGGGGTTACAAGACCGATCTGCACATCATCAAGATCCCTTACGCAATCTATGTCCTCCAGAACCCGGTCGGCGGACCTTGTCCTCACCGGTCCGAAAGATGCCGGAATGGTACAGTACCTGCAGCCTCTCGGGCAACCTCTCTGGATCTCCACCAGGAGGGTTTTCCCGAAAACAGACTCCGGGGTTATCCAGAGGCTTTTCCCCCAAGCTCTTTCCATGTCTACAAGGATCGATTTTTCCCTGGCTGCAGGTTTTCCCTGGCTGATCCTGTCATTGTGGACCGGCGGAACGTAGATGGAGTCATGTGATGCAAGACCATCCCAGAGCCTTTTTCTGTTGCCGTGATGAAGGAAAAGGCGACATTCCCTGACGAGATGATCCACCACAGGTTCGCCGTCACCAAGAACAACGTAGTCGGCAATATCATGAAAGATCAGCGGGTTGATATAAGAAAGTGCTCCACCTATGCCGAAAACGGCCTGGCCGCCCTGTGCCCTGTCTTTCCATCCCGGGGAAATACCCCATGACATAAAGACCGATAAAAGCGATAGCAGGTCGAGTTCATAGGCCAAGGAAGCAGAAATGAGGGGAAAGTCAAGAATGTCCCTGCCGGTTTCGACAGAGATCCTTTCCATGGGGCCTGAGAAAAACCTCTCAACCCCGACACCGAGTTTTTTCATTTCGGAAATAATACTTTGGAATCCCAGGTTGGACATTCCTACCCCGTATTCCGCCGGATAAAGCATGGCCCAGAGTGGCGATCCTCCAACGGGAAGACGGTCCATTTCTGTTTCCTTTTCTCTGATTGCGTTCCAGTTCCTTTGACGGTACTTTCCGGAATGGCCTTTCAAAACATCGAATTTCCGTTCAAAGGTATCATTTACGTTCTTCGATCCAGCTTTCTCCTTCTGACCACAGGTGGCGTATCAATATCCTCTTCCTCATCATTACAGGAAAACTCAGGGGTTTTCCTGACAATCCTGGAAGGATCCTTCTTTGCATGAGCTTCAGTCTCTGTGAACTCGAATTCCCGCTTCCTGACAGTAGGTACAGGTTTACGGGGGAAATTGTCGGTAGAAAAACCTGTAGCTATCACGGTGATCTGGATCTTTTCATCCATTTCAGGATCAAGCACGTGTCCCCAAAGGATCGTGGCTTGTGGATCGGCAGCCTCTGTAACAACCTGTGCCGCCTCCTGGATCTCGTGAATGCCTACGTTGGGTCCTCCTGTAACGTTGAAAAGCACTCCTTTCGCGCCGCTGATGGGACCATCCATAAGTGGACTGTGGATGGCCGAGTGAGCGGCCTTGCTTGCCCTGTCGTCTCCTTTTCCCTCTCCGATGCCCATGATCGCGGTGCCGGCATCTTTCATTATGGTTCTTACATCGGCAAAATCGACATTTACAAGACCGGGCCTCAGTATTAGATCAGTAACACCCTGGACGGCCTGCCTTAAAACGTCATCAGCCAGCCTGAAAGCATCTGAAAGAGTTGTACCTTTCTGGGTGATCTCCAGAAGCCGGTCGTTGGGTATAACTATCAGGGCGTCCACCTGCTCGCGAAGGGTCTGGATGCCCTCAAGGGCCTGGCTAATCCTCCTCTTTCCCTCGAACTGAAAGGGCTTGGTTGCGACAGCCACGACAAGGGATCCGTTCTCTCTTGCAACCTGGGCTATCACCGGAGAGGCCCCCGTTCCTGTTCCGCCGCCCATTCCGGCAGTAAGAAAGATCATGTCGGCACCATTGAGAACATCCCGAATCTCATCAACAGACTCTTCGGCTGATCTAAGCCCGATCTCCGGATCGGCCCCTGCACCCAGCCCTTTGGTCAATTCTCTCCCCAGGACGATCTTGATATCCGCCTCTGAAAGGCTCAGGTGTGCAATATCAGTATTTGCAGCTATGAACTCAACACCATGAACGCCACTTCTGACAATGTGGTTCAGGGCATTCCCGCCTCCCCCGCCTACACCGATCACCTTGATTATTTCATGAAATTGTCTTTGTGATCCTTCGATCTCGAAGAGTTCAGCCATTAGAGCAACCTCCACATAAATACGGATTAAAACAATTCTTTGAACGCATTCTTGAGAGCATTCAGAAAACGGCTGATCATGCCATCTTTGTGCCTCTTCCTTCTTGATCCCGATCTTTTCCCCAGTTCAATGATCGGAATTTTCTGTCCTTCATCATAACCCGGTAAACCAGAGTTACTCCCGAGTGACGGCTGGATATAGAAGTCGGGATACTTCTCGCTTTCGATCATGTACTGGACAATGCCTGCAGTCGAGGCGAACTCGTTTCCCCTTGCGTGATGAGGAAGACTTTGGGCTTTGACAGGATCGGCAACACGGACGGGCCCATCAAAATACTCATTGAGAAAATCTTCAAAACCTGGTGTCCGGGAAACGCCACCTGAGAAAACGACGGCCCGGTTATAGTTGCGGGACAAGGCACCTTCTATGGCAGGCTTGACAAACCGAAGAATTATCTCCTCGATCCGGGGTGACACAATGTCAAGAACATCCTTTACGGTGGTCAGGAAAGGTTCCCCGTCCATCTCGAATTCAAGTTCATCGCAAAGGTCACAACTGTCCTCATTAAGGGAGACCTCCCTTTTGAGATACTCTGCCTTTGAACAAGGGATCTCAAGAAGTTCGGCAATATCCCTTGTCACCTGATCTCCGCCGGCTGGAAATATCGCGATATCCTGTACTGCCCTGTCGCGAATGAAGGCCATACTGGTAGTCCCTGCCCCGATATCCACGGCTACTGCCCCATGCTTCATCTCATCATCGGTAAGGGATCCCATGGCGGACGCCAGGGATTTGTGAACAATACCCACAACGTTGAGACCGGCTTTTTCAGCGCAATCTATAATATCCTGGGCTGTTTTTGACGGTATTGTAACCAACAGAAGTCTAATGGAAAGTTCAGAGCCTTTAAGCCCCCTGGGATCACGGATTTCCGACCCTTCATCAACCGAATAGGCCAGGGGAAAAGCGTGAAGAAGGAAATCATCGTTCGACTCCTTGGCTTTTCCTATCGCCTGCCTTGTCACTTCTCTCATATCTGCTGTAGTGACAGGCCTTTCCAGGGAACCCTCATCCCTGTAACTGAAATTGTGTTCCATCGTGAAAGTATCGACTGTTGATGGACCTATCGAAAGAATAGTGTCGGCAACATGGAAGTCGGAACTGGATTCTGCGATCTCGATGACTTTTCTTATCGATTCGACGGCAAGATCCTTATCGACTATCTCCCCCCTGCTTATCCCCCTGGACCGTGTTGATTCCATGGCAAGGATCTGAAAATCGGATGAAACAGGATCCTTTTCAGCAACAACAATGGAAACTTTTCGAGTTCCGATATCAAGTCCTGACAGGACAACAGGTTCTTCCTTTTCATGTCTCATGGAATATCCTCCATGCATAAGAGATCAGGAGATAACCCTGACAAGAATTTTTCCGGAATAAGTCGTGTCCACGATAAGGTTTTTGCCCGAAATCCCTGATTGTGACAGTATATCATTCACAGCCTTCAGAAGCGGGGGCCAATCTTCAGAAGAATCGGTGAGAAGGACCCTTACGCTGCCGTCAGATGATCTTTCAAGGATTTCAACCAGCCTTTTTCCTTCTCTCCTGTTTATCGTAATTGAAGAGATCCTTTTATAAAACCCCGTTTCTTCAAGGACCTTTTTCCAGGACTCCAGTTCATTTATGGGTATAACTGAGTCGGCCACGGAAACCGCAATATCCACTCCGGAAGGTATCGGGTCCGGCAGGCCATCACCCCAGATGATCACAGGCCCTTCCCTTGCAGCCTGCTGGGAGATAATGCTGTTCATACCATGATGCACAGACCACATCCGTCCCTCTTTTGAAAGGAACCACTCACCGCCCGACCAGAAGACCATGAACCATGGCTCAAGCGGAACGAAACTAACCGAGAAAGCTCCTGGAGCTTTCAGTATCAGGTCCATACTGACGGGCGCTTCTGACATTATCTCATTCCTGATCATCCTGGACCTGTAAAGAAGTACCGGCCAGTAGCGGTGAGATCCGGGACCTATCCTTCTCCAGAAAAAATCATCGGAAACAAGAGCCAGGGTACTGAATTGAACCTCCCTCACCCGCAGGGCCTGATACCTGTCCTCCATACAGTATAGCACCCCGGCGATGCAAGAAAAAAAGACAATAATCCTGACCAGTAACTTGCGGATCAAAGCACATCACCAAGAATACGTATCTCTGTCTCCAGGATAATGCCGGTTCTCTGAAAGACCCTTCTCCTGCATTCTTCGATAAGCTTCCCTATATCGCTGGCCCTTGCCTTGGCGACATTCTCAATGAAATTGGCGTGCTTCCCGGATACTATTGCATCACCGACCCGCATCCCCTTACAGCCAGCTTCATCGAGAAGTTTTCCGGCACTTTGGTAATCCGGGTTTTTGAAAACGCAGCCCGCTGTCTTAACACCTTTTGGCTGGTTTCTCCTTCTTTCAAGAAATGACCGCACCCTTGAAGCGACCTTTTCCGGGTCAGACCTTTCAAGAACCAGTCTCGCAGAAACAATGGCGGAATTGCTCATGAGAAGATCGGAAAAGCGGTAGGAAAAGGTGATCTCCTCTCTTGATTTTTCGATCATCATTCCGCATTCATCCAGAAGCGTTACGGAATGCACAAGGTCTCCCAGCGATATCCCTTCTACTCCTGCGTTTCCGTTGAGCGCCCCTCCCACCGTCCCGGGAATACCGGCGGCAAATTCCAGCCCTTCCCAGCCTCTCCTCATGGCCAGCGCAAGAATGGAGGCAAGAAGAGTTCCCGATTCAGCGTCAACTATAATACGGGATCCCTTGTCCTCCCAGGACAATCCGTTCAGGCTTCCAGTCTGTACAGTGATCCCTGGCAATCCTTCATCAGGGACAAGTACATTGCTGCCCCCGCCCAGAAGCCAGACAGGGACGCCTTCATCGAGGCAGAAAGAGATTATTGCCTTCAGTTCACTTCGGGTAACAGGTTTGGCAAGACATTCGGCAGGTCCACCGATCCCGAGGGTGGTGAGGCCTTCAAGGGGGGAGTCAAATAAAAGGAGCGGTATTATTTCACGGCTAAGCCTTGATCGCCACCGCATCGAGGTGAACGCCTTTCCTTTCAAGGCGCTGCTGGATTTTTTCACTTACAAGGGAGACATCTCCGGCACCTATCGTTGCAATTACATCTCCTTCTCGGGCAGAAGCACATATCTTGGAAACGACCTCATCCATATCCTGGCAGAAATCATAGCCTTTGTGCCCTTTTTGTTTCAGCAGGTCGCCAATAAGGGTAGAGGAAACTCCTTCTATCGGGAGTTCGTCGGCTGGGAAAACGGGAAGGAGATAAATACCGTCGGCCAAGGTCAGGACATCGGCAAAATCCCTGTACATTGCAGCGGTCCTTGTGAACCGATGGGGCTGAAAGACGGCCATCAGCCTTCTCTCGGGAAACATCTTCCTTAGCGTGTTCAGGGTGGCTGAAACTTCCCGGGGATGATGTCCGTAATCATCATAGATATCAACGCCTATGTCAGGGATCGATCCCATGTGTTGAAGCCTTCTTTTGGCCCCTTTAAATGATTTAAGGGCCTGGGATGAAACC
>CAZAMZ010000088.1:0-6781 GCA_964486375.1 uncultured Synergistaceae bacterium
AGGGGAACTATAGCGCCGGAGAATGGGGAATTGACACTGATTCTTTCGAAAGCCTCACCGAAACGATCAAGCGCTCTTGAGAGCAGAAGTCCAGGAGTATGAAAAGGGTCGCTTCCCAGGCAAATGTCCGGCCTGTCGGGATTCTGCGCTCTCTCGTAAGGCAAGGGTCTCGACGAAAAAGAATGGATGTCCAGGATCAGGCACCTTCCTGTATCCCGCAGGCACTTGCCGACAAGACCAGCAAGTATCTTATGGTGTGGATCGTAGAACCTTCCAAGCAGGTCCTCCCTGATGGCGGGAGAGGAGCTTCGAAGCGGCCGGCCGTCATGGGTATGGGTATATACGGCCCCCATGCCCGCTTCTGCCATGGACTCATCCTTATCGTCCCTGAAGCGCTCAACATCGACCACCAGCCTGCTCACAGGGAACACCAGCAACCTCGCCCCCGCGAAAAAAGCTACGATCAGGTTAGTGAATGCATCGGTCATCTTGAGAAGCTCCAGGTCAAGCTCTTCATCAGAAAGCAGGATGTCTTTCCTGCAATCGCCAGGAATGCACCTGGAGGAGTGAGGTATATGCAGTACAGCCGATCTCATCAGGTCGTTCCTGCTCATTCTATATCCTGCTCTTTGCTCTCCGGGTCTGAGGTTATCGCCCCGGCACCTTTCAGGAGCTTCCTCGAACGCCTGACGCCCACCACAAAGCCACGGGTGTAGATCGGACCGTGCGACGTCGCTTCCGTCATCGGGAGGTTTTCCCCTGTCGTATCGCTTTCCCGGTACTGGACACAACCATATTCTCCCTCCCTGATCTGGGCTGCCTTTTTCAATAGCCATCGAGGCCGGGTGAAGGCACCTTTAGGGTTTACTCAATCCCTTCCACCTGAAGGCTCTGACCTCTTCCTACGCTTCTTATCTTGTTAATCCGTTTGTCTGCATTACGTCCTCGACCAGGTCTCCCGGCGTGTAATATATGCCTCTTGATGGGTCGGCTTCGTTATCCCGGAGGTAATTGCCTGGCGTCTGGCTTGCCCAGGCAATTTCCTCCGGTGTCTCGTTGGCCCCCGCATCCAGGACCTGCTCCATTTTACTTTCTTGTTGTTCTCTCCTCCTGATCCTCCGCCTGCTTTGACTGCCGTGCCTGCTGTGCCCTCTGTCTCGACTGGAGGATCGCCTTTTTAATATCTTCCGGGCAATCGGGGTTCCGCAGCAGCTGGTTCGGGATATCCTCAAGTTCCTCCCTGCTGGATGCCATTAACGTCACCTCCTTTCAACACAGGATGTTCAGAATTGCAGACCTTTCTCTCTATCCCTGTTTATGGGCCAGATCCTCTTCTTCCTCCTCGAACAGTTTCTTCGGGGGCGGGTCGATAACCAGCCTGGAAGGCCAGCAGCCCAGGAAAAGGTGAGGCATACCGGGGGCCTCCATCCCAGCCGTAAGGCCGTCATGGACGAAGACCTCACCCTCATCCTCCGGAGCACGGTCAATTTCCAACCCGATAGCGTGGAGCAGTTCTTTCCCGTCGGAAGGGAAACTTGACCCGATCATCATCCCCGTCGGCTGGAATTCCGTGCCGCCAAGGGGACTTTCGTCAAGATAGCGGGCCATATCTGCAAGCCCTCCATCGACAAGATCCCAGAAAGCGCTTCCGCAGGAACGGCAGACGAGCCTGGATCCGGCGACAGTAAGGAGGCCGCTGAAAGCTATCGAAAAGGTTTCAGAGCCGCACCGCGGACAATACTGGACAAAGGGCCTGCCCGCCCCCCAGAGGAGCAGCAGGGCCCCCACCGGCAAAGGCCGGTACCTGTCACCGAATGCGAACCCGCACTCCTTCTGCGGGAAGGGAAGCCAGGCGTCAAGGCGCTTCCCTTCGCGGACATGTTCCTGCACCTTTCTGATGACCCTTGCTTCGTTGAGGAACTTTTTACCCGACACCAGGAGTCCGTCCTGAACTTCACGGCAAAGTGAACCTCCCGCCTCCCGGATCTGGCCCTTTATGGTCGTCAATTCAACAACACTTCCTTCCCTTCGGCATGGAAAACATTATTCTGTCATCAGTAAAAGATCAGGTCCGAACCTTCCCTCACGGTGTAGCCGTTCTCCTCCAGGCATTTGACGCACTCCGAAAGCTTGTCCCGGTTTATATGCAGGTAGGACCCTTCTCCGGTGCTTACGCTCTTCCCGAAAGGCTCGAGCAATTTCCCAAAGCGGTAACACTCCATCTCGGCCTGTAGCCAGTCGGGGTAAAGGCCCTCACAGAAGCCCGGGATATCCTCGTAACCAAAGCCGCATTCAAGAGCCGGCCTTCTCATACCCATATCGTCGAAGTATCGGCGGATACTTTTGTACTGGTTCCAGGGCAGACTCTCCCTCAGTTCCTTCCATGTTCTTGAATCCCGCAATGCCCTGTGGATCCTGTCAAGTTCCTGCGCCCTGTAAAGCGGCGCGAACACAACGCCCCCGTTCATGGGGTGAAAGCGGTAAACCATTTCTTTCTTCAAAACGGACACTCCCTCCTGTCAGGATTTTGAAGCAAAAAAAGCGGCCCCTCCGCAAGGAGAGGCCGCAAAAGAACAGGCTTGATCCCGGAAATACACGCTCCGGAATACCTTCTCCCCTTATCATCCAAACCCCTCTCGGGGTTTGCTGGTTTTGGCACCTTGCGAAAATATCCGCAGGTTGCCGGGCTTCATCGGGCCAGTCCCTCCGCCGCTCTGGATAAGAGTTTCAGTTGTAAAGATTCACTGTTTCTGAATTAGATTATATACCCGTTAAGCATCCAATGCAAGACAGATAATGAAGCTTTGAGTCGATTCCGGAGAATGACCAAGGGGATTTTTTTACCTTTTTTTCCGCATAAAACCCCAGAAAGATCGTCCGCCCTTCAGTCATCGTTAGATAAAGGAAGTGTGATCCCTGATAGTTTGGCGTTGGCGACAATAAGCTTCTTCCGGCTATCCGAGAGATGATTGAAATGCATAATTAAAGGGGTCGATCTGACAAGACGGGAAAGAACCATTCTTACCGCTTCTATGTCCTTCTCCCGTTTCCACAACTGGCGGTAATCCTGGATCAAAAGCTTCTGAAGAACGAAAGCCTCAGGCGAGGGAATTCGGATTGAATAATCTTGCCACTCCACCGTCATAGGTTTGAATGATAGTACATCCAGATCCCGAAGACCTTCTACTCGGATCGAAAGTGCAGGCACCATGTAAGATGTTTCAATAGCCGACCCTAGAGACCGGACAAGAAACTGGATCTCGAGCAAATCTTCTTTATAGAATTTCCCCACTTCAGTAACCCTATCGATATCCAGAAGAAACCCTCGCTGCTTAAGAGCCTCGACTATTCCCGCAGGATTGTCGGGTTTCCTGAGGTTTTCAAGAAAAAGGTCCAGATCCCGTGTTTGAAGATGTTTTACAAAACCGCTCTCAGGGTCTATTTCCTGGTAAAGATACTCCGCCCAGCTCCCGATCACCAAAACGTGAGAAAGGAGTCCCGTCTCTTTGAGGGCTTCCAGAGCCAGGCGGAAAGATTCCTTCTGAGCTACCGAAACCGGACTCATTTCAATACCTTACGCACCAAAGCCCGGTCTTGCCTGAGACGTTTAAGGCTGGACTCTATCTCCCGGCGCATCCGGATACCTTCGGAAATTTTTTCAACTTTTTCCTTTGGCACAAAAACACTCTTCACCTTTCCCCCGTCGCGGAAACAGCGGTAGTGATATTTTCGTCCCCTGATAACCTTGACTTGTAAAGATCCCTTCGGCAGTGACTGGAGTTCTTTCAGGTAGAGGGTCTCCATCTGCTGCGACCGGTCAAATTCTTCGTGCAAGATACCACGGACAATGCTCTCCTTTTTATCTGGTCTTACAAAACAATCAGGCATTAGACAACCCCCCTCTTGCTAACCAACAAACATATTATATTAGGCCTTTTGTTGGTTAACAAGCCCAACTCGTCTTCGGCCAATAAAGCAACCAACATTTATTCATATTATCACACTTTGTTGGTTAACGATCGGCTTCCTATATCATTCCTTAGAGGGTCGCCTCGTCTGGATGTTTCCAGATTTATTGCACCTCTGTAGGTTCCTCGCTACCCAGGCTGGAGCACTCACAGCTATGGCAATAAATACAGAGATTTCACAAACCCTAAATAACAAAGAAACCTTCAGGTTTCGTCAATTTCCGTGAAGGAGTAAAGGGGGGTATCCATTATTTCCAGCTTCCTCGTTGCCTCCCCGTCGCCTGATACAGCAATTTTCACAGGCAATTCCGCTTTCCGGGGGCGGTCAGTTACATCGTCTGCTGTTTCCAGAAAGGGTGCTCCGGTGAGGTGGAGCGATCGACCCGGTAAACGAAGTGTTTCCTCGATGTGGGGCCATCCAGGGTCTGGTGGAAAATGTACTCGCCGACTGCCGGCCTATCCATAACAATATGGAAACTCCTGAAAGCGGTCAGGTACTGCTCCACCCAGGCCTTGCCGCAGCGCCGGTGATGCTCGAGGTTGTCCCGGTAGTTGACAACCTGCACGTAGAAGTTTCCCTTTGTTTCCTCATGCACTCCACCTTCGATATTGATCGCCCCGACGAAGACATTCGTCTGGCTTCCTGGTTCTATCCAGGTCCCATCGGGGAGGAGGATCCTCCTGTTTGTGAACCCGAACCTGAATGAATAGATGGGGTGCGTTTCGATCAGCTGGCCCATGGCGTATACGCTTTCGCTCTCGCTTTCCTCCCAGAAGGTCTCGCTCTTTGAAGGCAGCCCTTTGCAGGTGACATCCCGTTCGTACCGGTGGGCGGAACGCCACGCGGCCCCTCTCACAAAGGCGAAAACCGTGCCTTCGAGCTTTCCCCCGTATTCCTGGGCGACTTCGGCCTCTGCAGGGAAAGCCTTGGGCTTGTCGAATTCGACCATAGTCACCCATGCCCATTCCACGCCATTCGTATCCGGAAGGTCGACAAATGCCTTGATGGTGAAATGCCAGTAGATCTTGGGGCCAGCCGAGGCGGCAACAGGAGACAATAAAACCAGGCAGAGAAAGAAGGCAACCAGGGAAACGGCCCAGCAAGCGGTTTTTTTCATTCCCCTCACCCTCCTGCAATTACATTATTCCCTCACAAACCGCCCCTCCAGGAGGCAGAATGTGCTCTGTCTGTTCCTTTAGCATTATATCGCTTAACCAGTTTTATTAGGTGCTTTAGCATAAAAAAGGTCTTTCAGATCCAAAAGGCTGTACTTTGTCGCCCCTGAAATGGATCATGGATATGTCGTGGCGTCCATCCATGTCAAAAAACGAAAACTATAGATCTTCAGTTACAAGAACAGGTCTAGCAGCTCGATAACAAAATGCACTTGTTGCTGATTCAACGATTTTCAAGGAACCTAATGCCAGTGGAAGGAGAAAATATGGTAAATCCAGGAATATCATTTTGGTTCACGTGGTTGTGCACCAGGATCCCGGGTACTTACACGCTAAAAGATCATAAATGTACGCTCTGACCCTCATGAGGTCCTGCTGCATGTTGGAGTCCTTGTCACTAGAAGAGTGGATACAAAACAAGCCCTCTCCAGTTTTGAAAACCCTGGAGAGGGCCAAAAACCTGTATTGTGCCATTAAGTTAATAATCGGCGCAACTACGGCTGGTAAAACCATATTCGTTGGCAGCACAGAAAATGTGCAACCCGTCAGGAAGCGATATCTCTCCTTTTGCGTCCAGATAAACACCTCCGACTTCCGGTGAAACCTGGAACTTGTCCCCGCCTGCCACCCTTGATACCGGGGGAAGGACTATGGGCCTCTCGTAGGAACCGGAGCTGACTATCGCGTTTGCCTCGACCTCGGAATAGAACAGAGGCTCGTCAACTCCCTCTGTCCCACCCATTTCAAAGGTCAATAAAGTGGTTTTAATTCCGGCCTTTTCGCAGCCTTTTACTATCAGCATAGTTTCGATAAATGCATTACCGGCCCCCTCCCAGGTGATTATCGCTCCTTCTGCTCCAAGCATCCGGGCAGACTTGACCACCTGATTGGCACACCTGGCTTTGCCCTGCATTTCCTCGAAACGCCCCCGGTAAAACACGACTCCCACAAAATCGACAGTCTTCCCGTGTTGTTGATACAACTCTTCGATAAGCCTGCTGTTGGTGTGGTACCAGGTAGGGGTCTTGACCGCGGGGTGACTCCAGTTGCCGTCAACAACCGCTCCGTCAAGGATCTCGTTGGGATGCAGCAGGATGGGGAGTTTGTCATTGAAAGGCATGCCATACAGGTAAGAGTTAAGGTTCAACCCCACGGCATGGACCTGGTACAGCAATGCCACCTTGGGTAAGCCTTTCTTATGCTGTTCAAGACTGTACTTCCGGGTCTGTTCAGGTTCAAGATCCCTTGCCGCCTCACCGATAAATCTTGCCGCCTTCACTCCAGCAAGACGCACGGCATACTCGTACTGGTCCTCATCGAGATCCGGCTTCAGTTTGAGGGAGCAGACGAGGTTTATTGTCTTGCTGAAAGGAGTGAATCCGGCTGCAGGGCCGATCATATCGAGAAGCCCATCCCGGACTACGTCCAGACCCCCATGCCGACGGAGAGGAAACTCGCACGTAGTAATAACGGTAAAATTTTTCAGGGCCCGGGTAGTTCCCTGGCCCAGCTGAAACACGGGAGCACCCGTTCCTGCATAGGGGACTTCACCCGTGGTTTTGATCCTTGGTTCCAGTACATCAATAACATGGACTATTCGGGCATTTTCTCCAGGCTTCACAATATCGAACTTTACG
>CAZAMZ010000089.1:0-6761 GCA_964486375.1 uncultured Synergistaceae bacterium
GATACCCGGTAAAACCTATATCGGCATAGAGATACCCAACCCTGAAAGG
The DNA here is from genome assembly GCA_964486375.1 of uncultured Synergistaceae bacterium. Taxonomy (GTDB): domain Bacteria; phylum Synergistota; class Synergistia; order Synergistales; family Thermovirgaceae; genus UBA4066. The sequence continues at coordinate 50 of CAZAMZ010000089.1, forward strand.
AAGCCTGTAAACATACGCACGGTCCTTGAGCACCATTCATTCCAGGATTCAGACAGTGACCTTTCAATACCCGTTGGAGTAGGTGTTGACGGCCGCCACCTGACGATCGGACTAGAGAAAATGCCCCACTTGCTCGTGGCCGGGACAACCGGATCGGGCAAAAGCGTTTTCGTGTCCTGCTGTATCGCAGCCCTGGCCTGCCGCATGAAACCCGAGGAACTAAGGTTTCTCCTGATAGACCCCAAAAGGGTGGAAATGAAGGTCTTTGACAGGCTGCCCCACAATATTGTCCCTCCCGTTGTCGAGTCAAGGCAGGCCGTTCATGCGCTTGGATGGGCGATAAGAGAGATGGAAAAAAGATACGAAATGTTCGCCCAGGCCAGGGTCAGAAATATCAAGGCATTCAACTCCAGGGCGCTTCCTTTGGACCGTCTCCCTTACATAATCATTGTCATTGACGAGCTGGCCGATCTTATGTTCACTTCCCCCAGGGAGGTTGAAGACTATATCTGCAGGCTGGCCCAGATGGCAAGGGCCACGGGCATCCACCTGGTGATCGCTACCCAGAGACCATCGGTTAACGTGGTTACCGGACTTATCAAGGCCAACATACCGGCGAGAGTGGCATTCACTCTGCCTTCCCAGACAGACTCGAGGACCATAATCGACATTTCCGGCGCCGAGAGACTTCTTGGGAGCGGAGATATGCTTTTCCTTACCCCGAGACTGCCAAAACCCTTAAGGATCCAGTCACCCTGGATGGACGAAAGCGTGATACAGAGATTTATGGATTATCTTTCGGCCATTTTCGGGGACCCCGTCTTTCTGGATATTGATATGCAGGGGGACGACGATCAGGATGGAGGAAGGATCCACCTTGACGACCCCCTGCTGGAGGAAGCCATGAACATGATACTCCAGAGCGGTATAGCCTCGGCAAGCAGGCTTCAAAGGCAGTTGAGGATAGGATTCACCAGGGCGGCCAGGCTTATTGATACCCTTGAACAAATCGGAATACTGGGTCCTCAGGAAGGATCCAGGCCAAGGGACATTCTTGTGGACGAAGAGGAGGCAAGACAGATCCTCGGAGCAAGCATGAACGAACTTTGAAGGTGCTGAATTGCCAAGAGAGATATCGATCCCGGAAATGAAAGCCCTTTACGAACCAGGCCGCGGGAGAACACCGCTGATCCTTGTCGCCGGCGGCAGATCTCCTGAACCGCGATGGCTGCATGAACTCTGCGCGAACAAAGAGGTCTGGGCAATTGACAGGGGCGTCGATGCATGCTTTTATTCAGGCATTCTGCCTTCACTTTTTATCGGGGATGGGGACAGTGCTTCCAGACATGCGAAAAAATGGCTTACTGATAACAAGGTTCCCCTGTTCTTGTTCCCTCCCGAGAAAGACCTGACAGACCTCCAGCTCGCTTTGAAAAAAATGGCGGCAAGAGAACCATTCCTGAATAATGCGGTTTTGACTGGGGCTTTCGGGGGCCGCTTTGACCACATGTTCGCGAACCTTTTCTCCCTTATATGGGCCGAAGAGGAATTGAACGCAAGCGTTCGCTGCATGGCTGACGACAGAGAGGCTTTCTTCCTTGTCCAGGGAGGGGAAAAGGTCTCCTTTTGCGGTCTGGCTAAGGGAACACTGGTATCGACCCTCTCTTTGTCCGACAAGTGTACCGGGATCACGACAACGGGGACAAGGTGGCCAGTATCAAAAGGCACGCTCTATCTGAAAATGCCTTACGCTGTAAGCAATGCTGTTGAGGGCACAGGTGACGGGGCAGGGGTTTTCGCTGTCGAGGTTGAATCAGGCTGGCTTGGTGTCTACATACATTACTGCAACAAGGTCTGACGGCAGAGCAAAGGGCTGGATCAAACAGCCCTTTTAACTCTACCCGAACGGAGGCAATTGGTACAGATCTTCATCCTCCGGGATTCGTTGCAGCCAAGATCGACCTTTACGCTCTGGAGGTTAATACCCCAGGTTCTCCTGGTGTGGCGGTTCGAATGGCTGACATTATTACCGGTCACCCTTCCTCTACCGCAGGATTCGCACACGTTTGCCATTTTTCCCCCTCCTGTCTTGCTCTATCTCCAGCAAACGGCGAACATTGTACCATGGTTCGATAAAAGGGTGCAAGAAGGGGTTTTTCTTGTATTATTGACCGGTGATAGAGTTCAGACACTATTTCACAGGGGTGTGGTTGTTAATGTCTTTTTCCCAGGAAATGAACGACCTTCAGGAGATAGTTTCCAAACTGGATTCCGGCCAGATCCCCCTTGAGGAATCCCTCGAGCTTTTTGAAAGGGGCGTGGCACTTGTCAATTCCTGCCGCAGATTCCTTGAAGAAGCCCATCAGAAGATAACCCTACTGTCAGGCGATGAAAATGACCTTGAAGGAAGCGACTGGGATCCCCTTTCAGAAGGAAATGGAGACAGGGATGACTGAAACGACAGTTGAACACAGCAATACCAGGAACAAGATCGATCTTTGCAGCCAATTGATCGAAAGCAGCATTGTAAAACTTTGCGCCCGTCGCCCCAAGGGTATCCCGCTGCGTCTCTGGGAATCCATGACCTACTCCCTGACTGCTGGAGGGAAAAGGGTCAGGCCTGTTCTATGTCTGCTGTCCGGGGAGGCTTGCGGAACATCTTTCCGGGATCTCATGCCCATGGCTATTGCATGCGAGATGGTCCATACGGCCTCCCTTATACATGATGATCTCCCCTCGATGGATAACGACTCTCTGAGAAGGGGTAAACCCACAAATCACATGGTATTCGGGGAATCACTGGCTCTTCTCGCGGGGGATGCCCTTTTTCTCTGGGCTTTTGAACATGCATTCAGGGAACTCTCAAAAAATGACCTGTTTCAACCTGCTGCTATCCTTGAAGCCGTCGGATCACTGCTTGAGGCATCTGGCCCTTTTGGAATTTGCGGTGGTCAGGTCCTGGATACGGATCGTGAAAGCCGTTTAACGGACCAGGAGCACCCATGGGAGGTAGCCAGGTCCAAAACAGCGATCCTCATCAGATCATCAGTGACGTCTGGAGCCATCCTTTCCGGAGCGACAAAAGCTGAAATATCTGCCTTGGCCGCCTACGGAGACCATCTAGGAACTGCTTTCCAGATCGTTGACGACATTCTTGACGTTACGGGAAGAAGATCAGATATCGGAAAGACACCTGGAAAGGATTCCATGCAGGGTAAGGTGACTTTTATAAGAATTTACGGCCTGGAAAGGGCTATGGAGCTTGCCTCGGAGGAAACCTGCAGGGCTCTCGAGGCACTTTCCGATATAGACAGGGACGTTTCGACACTGAAAGCGTTCCCTGAAATGCTGAGGCAAAGGGTACGCTGACCTTTCGGGAGGTAAAAGACATCCATGTCCGTAAACCTTGACATGATAGGGGACTACAGGGACCTCGCTTCCCTCGAATACCCCGAACTTGAACAGATTGCAGGGGAAATCCGGGAAAGGATCATAGATACCGTGGGGCATTCCGGGGGACACCTTGCTTCCTCCCTGGGAGCCGTCGAGCTGATAATAGCCCTTCTAAGGGTTTTCGACCCGGAAAAGGACAGGATCGTTTTTGATGTGGGACACCAGGCTTATGCTTACAAGATACTTACAGGAAGGAAAGATATATTCGGATCCTTAAGGCAGTGGGGGGGTATCTCGGGTTTCCCGGATCCAAAGGAGAGCCCTTACGATCATTTCAACGGGGGGCACAGCAGCAAATCCCTTTCGGCCGCCCTGGGGCTGGCCAAGGCCAGGGATATCCTGGGTCGCAAACACAATATAATAGCCGTTATCGGTGACGGCTCCCTTATCAATGGTCTTGCCCTTGAAGCGCTTAACCACGCCCATGAGATCGAAACTCCCGCAATTTTCGTTCTTAATGACAACCAGATGTCGATAAGCAATAGAGTCGGGGGAATGGCCAATCACCTTGCAGCCCTGAGCGTCAATCCTTTTTATAAACAGTTCAAAAACCTGCTTAAATTTTTCTGTAAAAAGGTTCCTTCAGGGAAAAGGCTGGAATCGTTCCTGGAAATGAGCAAGCAGAAGATCAAGGGTTTCCTGCTTCCTCCAAATATGTTCGAAGACCTGGGCATAAGCTACTGGGGACCTTTTGACGGCCATGATCTCAAGGAACTGGAAAAGATCTTCCGTATGGCAGGTAATTACGAATTCCCACTTCTGATCCATGTACTGACCCGAAAAGGGAAAGGATTGGAAGCGGCTGAAATGAACCCGGAAAAGTATCACGGTATCTCCCCGAAGAGAACCCCACCCCGGCAGGAGAAGGGCCAGACGCCTACATGGAGCGAGGCAAATGCGTCCTGCATCGAGGAGATAGCCTCCAGGGATCCGAGGATCGTACTTTTGACCGCAGCCATGAAAGAGGGAAGCAAACTCAATTCTTTCGCTGAAAGGTTCCCGGAAAGATTTTTCGACGTCGGGATAGCCGAAGGACATCTTCTTACTTTTGCTGCCGGAATGGCTTCGGAAGGCCTTATACCAGTGGTCTCGGTTTATTCCACTTTCCTTCAACGGGCTATGGATCAGCTGGTTCACGACGTATGTATGCAGAATCTTCCTGTCATACTGACAATAGACAGGGCGGGCCTGGTCGGAGAGGACGGAGAAACCCATCATGGATTGCTTGACGTCCCATGGACGCGCCCTGTGCCGAATATTACTGTAATGGCCCCCAGGGACCTGGTTGATCTCAGAAGCATGCTTCTTGGAGCTGTTAAGGCCGGAACTCCCTGTTCGATACGTTTTCCCAGGGGAAACGTACCCCTTTCGATACGCCGCGACAGGGAAACGGGAGAAACCCGGTGGGGGAGGAGCGAAAAGATCTATGATGGTTCCGGATGGTCCATATTCGCATACGGCTCAACTGTCCCTCTCGCTGTCGAGGTCTTCGGCGAAGCCTGGAAAAGCGGCCTTGAGCCCCCTTCGGTCTATGACATCCGTTTCCTAAAACCCATGGACAGCCAGACGATAATCGAAGCCCTTTCTTCCAGCAATTTTGCGGTGGCCCTCGAGGACTGCCAGATCGAAGGAGGGTTAGGAGAAAAAATAGCTGCCATGGCCAATGCTTTCGGAATTCCCTGTACCGTAAGGACCCTGGGAGTCCCTGACAGGTTTATCCCTCACGGTTCGGTTCATCAGCAGTGGGAGGCTTGCAATATGGTTTCCGAAGAGGTGATGAGGCTCTATGAAGACTTCAAAAAAGGCGGAACGTCTCGACCAGGAAATAGTCCGAAGAGGACTGGCAGAAACCAGGAGCAGGGCTCAATCCCTGATACTGGCGGGAGCCGTTAAAGTAGACGGTGCAAGGATAGATAAAGCCGGCTACATGGTCCAGGCCGGATCGGATATCGACGTTGACCGATGTCCTTCATGGGCCAGCAGGGGATCCCACAAACTTCTCAAGGCACTTGAAGTTTTCCAGGTTGACCCCTCAGGAAAGGTCTGCATAGATATAGGCGCCTCTACTGGCGGCTTTACGGACGTACTTCTTTCCCGGGGGGCAAGTCGGGTCTTCTCAGTGGATGTAGGGTATGGCCAGCTTGCGTGGCGCTTGAGAAATGACCCGAGAGTTACGGTAATGGAAAGATGCAACGCCAGAAACCTTGAACCCAGGGACCTTCCGGAAGTCCCAGGGATTGCCGTGATCGATGTTTCATTCATTTCTCTGAAAAAGATCATGCCGGCCGTCAGCAGGATCCTGGCTTCGCCCGGAGATTGCATCTGCCTTGTAAAACCCCAGTTTGAGGCAGGCAGAGCAGCAGTCGGGAAGAACGGTGTAGTAAGGGGGAAGGGCATTCACATTTCAGTCCTTGTCTCCCTGAAATTGTTCTTTTCAATGTATTCCGACATGACATTGATAGGAGTGGATTTTTCGCCGATACTAGGACCAAGGGGCAACATGGAATTCCTTTTTCATTCGAGAAAATGCAGGGACCCATTACCGACAATATCCGACAGACAGATCGAGGAGGCCGTTGAAAAGGCACATTCGGAATTGTCACAAGGATAACTTTGACAGATATCGAAAGGCCTGGAGGCTATGCAGATGATAAAAACCATGGGTTTGCTGGTCAATACACAGAAAAGATCCGCCCTGGATCTTGCAGAAAGGATCCTTCGGTGGGGAAGGGAAAACAGGGTAAGCTTTGCGCTTCCACCCCATGAGGCCCATGTCCTGGGAGAACAGGAAACACCTGACAATACCTGGAAGGAACTGGTCGATGCTGCTGTTGTCCTTGGTGGAGACGGAACTTTCCTCAGGGCAGCCCGTTATGTTATCGGTCATGACATTCCGTTATACGGGATCAATGTCGGCCGTTTGGGTTTTTTGTCGTGCGGAAAGATCGAAAACGCCGAACGCGACCTTGAAAGAATTACCAGGGGCGAACACTGTGTAAACTACCGCAACCTTCTGCACGGAGTGGTCAGCAGGGGCAAAAGGAACAAACACGAAGTCTTTGCACTGAATGACCTCGTTGTAACAAAGGGCCCCTTTGCCAGGCTTATCGCCATGAATATTGCGGTAAGCGGAAAACCGCTGAGCCTTCTGCACGCCGACGGGATCATCATAGCCACTCCCACGGGATCGACAGCCTATTCGCTGTCTGCAGGGGGTCCAATCGTACCCCCTCATATGTCCTGCATGATACTTACACCG
>CAZAMZ010000090.1:0-6702 GCA_964486375.1 uncultured Synergistaceae bacterium
AGAACTCTATGTCGTGGAAGTCGTTCTCCACGAGAACAGCTATCCTCTCTGCCATCGATGATCTCTCCTCTCCATGGAATAACGGTAATTAATACCTTCAGTCTATCAGGATTATACAGCCTGGAATATTCTGGCCGCCCCACTGGATTATGGGTTATCATTTGAACGGGATATCGCAGAACTGAAAGCGGTTGTCATGATCCAGGGCGGGCGCGGACGTATGGTCCCGACGACACGAAAGAGAGGAGGGTGGATCCCTTGAAATGGACGAATTTCAGGGAAGCCGAACAGGCTCAGACCCCACACGGTGTAAAGGTGTGCAAGCTCTACGACACCCCCGACGCCCAGGCAGTGCATATTACCCTTGAGCCGGGCGAGTCTTTGAAAAGACACATCACGCCTGTGGACGTTTTCTTCTACGTTCTTGAAGGCACTGGAGTGGTCGAGATAGGGGAAGAGAAAAGAGTTGTCTCAAGGGATACCCTTATCGAGAGCCCGAAGGACATTCCGCACTGCTGGTACAACGAAAGCGATGCAACTTTCAGGGTTCTCGTGGTAAAGGCCCCGAGGCCCTCGACTGCGACAAAGCTGCTTTAGTTCTTCCGGTTCTCAGGAAAACTGTAGAAAGGGAGGGAGACGCTTTGGTTTTCGAGATCAAGAAAGACGTATTCTGGGTTGGTGTGAAGGATTGGGCCCTTCACCACTTTCACGGACATGAACTGTCCACGCACAGGGGGAGCACCTATAACGCCTACCTGATCCGGGACAAAAAAGTCGCCGTGGTCGACACTGTCTGGGACCCCTTCACGGACAAGTTCATTGAGAATGTGAGATCCCTGGTTGATCCTTCGAAGATCGACTACGTGGTGGCAAACCACGCGGAGACTGATCACTCCGGAGCCCTGGGAGCTCTAATGGATCTTGCGCCCCAGGCTGAAGTGGTGGTTTCCCCCCGGGGAATGGAAAGCGTTCCAGGCCACTTCCACAAGAAGTGGAGATTCAGGCAGGTGAAGACGGGGGACTCATTACCCCTCGGGGATACGGAGATGGTCTTTGTCGAGGCTCCTATGCTGCATTGGCCCGACAGTATGTTCACCTACCTTTCGGGAAGGGACCTGCTGATGCCCAACGACGCCTTCGGTCAGCACTACGCTTCTGCCTTCCCCTACAACGACCAGGTCGACCAGAAAGAACTCTTCGAGGAGTGCCTGAAATATTATGCCAACATCCTTACCCCCTTCAGTCCCATGGTGCTGAAAAAGATCGACGAAGTCCTGGCACTTGGCCTCAAGGTCGACATGATCGCTCCCAGCCACGGTGTCATCTGGCGCAAGGATCCCCTTCAGATAGTCACGAAATATCAGGAGTGGGCGAAGCAGGAACCCGAAAAGAGCGCGGTCATACTATTCGACACCATGTGGAACTCCACAAGGGACATGGCCGGTGCGATCAGTGAGGGCCTGGCCGAAAAGGGAGTCCCTTCGAAGGTCTTCCACATGGCCCTGTCAGATCGCAATGACGTTATCACCCAGATCTTCAGATCCAAAGCTGTGATTGTCGGGTCTTCCTGCATAAACGGCGGGTTGCTTCCCACAATTACACCCATTCTGGAGGACCTGAGGGGGCTCAAGTTCAGGAACAAGACGGGCGCGGCCTTCGGTTCCTATGGATGGAGCGGGGAGAACATCTCCCGTATTGAAAGCCACCTTGACGAAGCCAAAATACCCCTTGCAGTGCAGGGCCTTAACATCAAGTGGCGCCCCGATGCCGAAGGGCTGGATAAATGCCGGCAGATGGGAAGGGAAATAGCGGAGCGGATATAGAGCCCTGAGTTGTCCCCTGTGACCGGGGCTGATTTGGTGTAAAATAGACCTGCCGGGATCTTCCCGGGCATTACCGGGAGCTCACGGAAATATCGCCTTGCGGCGGAGTTACTTCCCGCCGCTTTTTCTTGTTGACGGTGCATAAGGAGTTGGGCCATTCATGGAGAAAAAGTCAGGAGAGCTTTCTTTCGGGAAAGTGATCCCCCTTCCCATCGAGGAGGAGATCAAGCACAGTTACCTGGATTATGCCATGAGCGTCATTGTGGGAAGAGCGCTTCCCGATGCAAGGGACGGTCTCAAACCGGTTCAGCGAAGGGTCCTTTACTCCATGCTGGAACTGGGGCTCAGACATAACCAGCCTTACAAGAAATCCGCAAGGGTAGTTGGCGAGACCATGGGTAAATACCACCCCCACGGCGATTCGGCGATATACGACACAATGGCCAGGATGGCCCAGGATTTCTCGATGAGACAGACTCTCGTTGACGGTCAGGGGAACTTCGGATCTATTGACGGGGATCCTCCGGCGGCGATGAGGTATACGGAAGCCAGGCTCTCTGCACTGGGCGAACAGATGCTGGCGGATATCGACGAGGAGACCGTCGATTGGGGTCCGAATTTCGACGACTCGCTGAAGGAACCTCTTACCCTTCCCGCAAGGGTTCCCAACCTCCTCGTCAACGGCAGTACCGGTATTGCCGTAGGAATGGCGACAAATATGCCCCCTCATAACCTGGGGGAGGTGGTGGATGCCCTCTGCCTGCTTCTCGATAACCCCGGCGCAGGGGTGGAGGAGATACTGTCAGTTATGCCGGGCCCTGATTTCCCGACTGGCGGAGTAATCCTTGGAAGGCAGGGGATCCACGATGCCTTCCGCACCGGAAGAGGAAAGCTCACCATCAGGGGGAAGGCGCACGTTGAAGAGGGGCGCAAGGGCAAGAACTCTATAGTGATCACCGAGATCCCCTACATGGTCAACAAGACCAACCTCCTGGAGGCGATCGCCAAGGGAGTCCAGACCAAGACCATTGACGGTATTACCGATCTCCGCGACGAGTCCGACCGAAGGGGAATAAGAGTGGTAATGGAACTGGCCAGGGATGCTAACGACGAAGTAATAATGAGGCAGCTCTTCAGAAGGACTCAGCTCCAGACCACCTTCGGGGTTATCAACCTCGCCCTTGTCGACGGAAGGCCCATGGAACTTTCCGTTGTTGCGATGCTTGGCCTGTTCCTGGACTACCGCAGGGATGTCATCCGCCGCAGGACCGTATTCCGCCTCCGCAAGGCAGAGGAGAGAGCCCATATCGTTGAGGGCCTCACAAGGGCAATAGACATGATCGATGCCGTCATTTCTCTGATAAGGGCTTCGAAGGATCCATCCGAGGCCAGGGCCGGCCTTGTTGACAATCTGGGCTTCAGCGAATTACAGGCTCAGGCCATTCTTGACATGAGGCTCCAGCGCCTTACCAACCTCGAAAAGAACAAACTTGAAGAGGAATTCGCCCAGCTCCTTGCCGATATTGAAAAATACAGGAGCATCCTGGGCAACCCTGCCACGCTCGATACGGTCGTCAGGGGAGAACTTAGGGAGGTTCGTGCCGGTTTCACCGACGACAGGAGGACGACTATTGTCGATGCCGTTGATGAGGTCTCCCTTGAGGACCTGATCCCCGAAGAAGAAATAGTGGTCGTGCTCTCAAGGGATGGTTATCTACGGAGGATGCCCCTTGAGCAGTACCGCCTTCAGGGCCGGGGAGGCAAGGGAGTAAAAGGAGCCACGCCCAAGGTCGGGGACGAGGCCGCAATTATTGCTGTATCCTCCACACACAGGGACATTTACCTCTTCACGACCAAAGGGAGGGTCTACGCGATCAAGGGACATGCCATCCCCGAACCCAGGACAGGCAAGGGACGGCTTGCGAGCCAGCTGATCTCCCTTGAGAACGGAGAATCAGTCGTGGGTATGAAGGACAGCCACCTGCACGGAGCAAAGTTCGTGTTCTTCATTACCGCCAGGGGGGTGGCCAAGAGACTTCCGGCTGAGGAGCTGGAAAATCTTACCAGGGCGGGACGAAGGGTCCTGACAGTTGACGATGGCGATGAGATCGCCAGGGTGCGATTCTCGAGCGGCAACGACGATATCTTTCTTGTGACCGCCAGGGGACAGGCACTCAGGGTATCAGAGAGCGAATTCCGTCCCATGGGCCGTCAGGCCAGGGGTGTAAGGGGAATACGCCTTATGACGGGTGACCGGGTTGTGGGATGTGATATCGTCAAGCCCGGGCACCAGGTTCTTCTGGTGAGCGAACTCGGCGTCGGGAAAAGGACCCGTTATGACGAGTTCATGCCCCATCACAGGGGGAGCGGCGGATGCAAGGCCATGAAGATCTCCCCAAAGACCGGCAAACTGGTAGGTTCGTGGGGGCTTATGCCCGATGACCAGATCATTGTCATGACCAACAAGGGCCGGGTAATAAGGCTTGACGTAGACGAGATATCCATTCTTGGCCGTACTGCGACGGGATACAGGGTCATCAAGGTGGCTGAGGGAGATGAAGTTGCTGATATCAGCGTCATCAGGACCAGCGAGGAAGAGGGAGAGTAGGTCTTGAGACTGGCGCCGGAGGGAAGGAAACCGGTACTGATCCTTTCAGGCACAGCTGTCCTTTCCTTTCTGGTTTTCAACCTGTGGCCGGCGGTTGTCCTTGCAGCCATGGCGGCTTTCCTGGCCTGGTTCTTCAGGGATCCGGAAAGATTCCCACCGGAGGACAGGAACGGGTGGGTCAGCCCTGCCGACGGCAAGGTGGTGGAGGTCTGTCATTCGGAACACCCTTTCACGGGCAGATGTACAGTGATCGGGGTATTCATGTCGCCGCTGGATGTCCATGTGAACAGGATGCCCTGTGACGGAACCCTTTCCTTTATGGAGTATGTCCCGGGGAAAAAGCTGATGGCCTTCAACCCCAAGGCTTCCAGTGAGAACGAACGGTTCCTGATGGGGTTCGATACATGCGAGGGCAGGGGAATGACTGTCCAGATCGCCGGTTTCCTGGCAAGGCGGATAGTATGTTCCCGCGAGAAGGGGGAAACCCTTTCTCGCGGTGAACGTTTCGGGATGATAAAATTGGGCTCCAGGGTTGACCTGTACCTCCCGGAGGGGATGCTTCCCGCAGTAAAAAAGGGGGAAAAGGTCAGGGCAGGAGAGACAGTGATGGGAGTGAGGAAAAAAGATGAGGCGTAAGAACAGGGGCAAGCCGGTTCCGATGAAGACGATAATCCCCAACATGATCACCAGCGGGAACATGCTTTGCGGCATGCTGTCCCTGGTCCTTGCTTCCCATGGTCAATACGTTCCGGCCTCCTGGTTGATATTCATTGCCGTGGTCTTTGATTTCATGGACGGCAAGATGGCCAGGAAACTGGGCGGAAGCAGCAGCTTCGGCATGGAACTCGACAGCCTTGCCGACGTCGTCAGTTTTGGCGTTGCCCCGGCCATGGTCATGTACTCTGTCTATCTCAAGGGTTTCCTGGGAGTGACGGGCGCAATCGTCGCGGCCTTTTTCGCCCTTTGCGGAGCCCTGAGACTTGCGAGGTTCAACGTACATCACGTAGATGGGTCATTCCAGGGACTTCCCATACCGGCTGCAGGCCACTTTGTGGTCTCCTTCGTCGTTGCAGGGATCTACCTCCCCCCCTTGCTTATGGCCCTTATAGTTGCAGCTACGGCTTTTCTGATGATATCCAACGTTCCCTTCGGCAACCTCAAAGCACTCAAGCCAGGTAACATGGATCGCCGGAAGGCCGCCTTTCTCTGGGCTTTTGCCTTCATGCTGATCGCCGTTCTCAGGAACAGGGCCCCGCTCGCGGGGATACTCATATACATTGTCAGCGGTTTTGCAGGCGTTGACTGGGGCAAGTGGCTCTCTCTCGAGACTGTCGACGAGGAAGACCTGGCCAGGAAAGACGCCTAGGATAATTACTGATCTCAGGGGATGGAGGTGCCATGTCGAATGAATCATCTCATTGGCTACCTTTTTGTCGGGGCTATCGCGGGATGGCTTGCCGGTAAGGTTTGGCAGGGAAGGGGCTTCGGGTTTTTCGGCAACATCGGGGTAGGGGTCATCGGTGCATTCGTCGGCGGGGTCATTTTCAGTTCCATAGGTATCTACCCGATGGGTTTTGTCGGATCCCTTGTTATGGCTTTTGCCGGGGCAATAGTACTGCTCTTCTTAATAGGGCTTCTGAAGAGAAAATAACAGAAGGACCGGACAGGTTCATAAAGAGGGGCCGCCCCGGGGCGGCCCCTCTTTTTTAACCTGCCCTTTGAAGCCTGGGCCAGATCATGTAAATGGCTATCACAGACAGTACAAGGCTCGGGAGCATGAAAGAACCGTTGTATATGGCCGAATAGATCCAGACGTTGGTCCCCTCCGGAGCATAAGCTGCAAAAAAAACGACTCCGGAAAGGACATGACAGGCAAACCGGGCGGCAGCTCCGATCAGAAGGCCGGCCCAGAGGGGACGCCTGCAGACGGCCGTCAGGGCCAGGGCTGCGAAAGCCAGGGGGTAGTCAAGCAGTGCCTGTGCCGGGTGAACAACGTATCCGCCAAGTATCAGTTGAAGCAATCCTGCCACCGATCCTGCGCCGAGTCCCGCTTTTAGCCCCCACCGGAGCGTAAAGAGGAAGAGGGGCACGTTCTCAAGGGTTATGGAACCCCCCTGGGGCATCCTCCAGAGCCTCAGGTACGAGAGCGCAAGAGCAAGTGAGGCTGCCAGGGCCCCTTCGATAAGGATCCTTACTTTCCTGTTTTCCATTTCTTCCCTTCTCCCTTCCATGGGTATTGAAAGGGAACCTGTCCTGGACCGAAGAAAAGCC
>CAZAMZ010000091.1:0-6452 GCA_964486375.1 uncultured Synergistaceae bacterium
GGCCTTTCTTGTTCTTGCCGGCATCTGTATCTCTCTTTTCCTTGATTCTGAAGGTGCTCCCATGTGGGCCTCGCTGACGGTGGCAGTCCTTTTCGTCATGTCCCTTTCCCTGGCGGGATCCTTCGGGAGTTCCTCGCCGGGTTTCCTCTGGGCCCTTGTATTTATCCTCCTGTTCACCTTTTTCTCTTCGTTCTTACTGTTATATCGGATCGACGGAAGTGCTTTCGGGGAGAGGGAGGTGTCTTCCAACGGAACTGTCCTTTACGAAAGAGCCTGGGGACGTGGAAGGGTCGCCCTTGTGAGCACGTATTACGGCAGATTCGTCGCCCACCTGCCCCCCTCTTCCTTAATAAGAGAGGGAGACAGGGTCAGGATCTCCGGTCTTGCCGTTTCTTTCGACCCTTCCCCTGACGATGGGGGTTTTGACGAGGGCAGATACTGGAAAGCAAGGGGAGCTTCTGGAAAGATGAAACGCCCCGATGTGATCGTGGAGGAAGAAGGGCCACGCGGTATCCAGTGGTTCAGGAGGGCTCTCAGGGAAAAGATCCTGAGGGATTTCCCGCCGCTTATGAGGGGGCACCTGCTTGCGGCCATGCTGGGAGTGAGGGATCCTGACCTTGCGGAAAGGCATTCCCTGTGGGGGACTTCGCACCTTCTGGCTGTTTCGGGACTTCATGTGGGCATGGTGGTCATGCTTATCCTCTGGTTCCTGCCAGGCGGACCCCTCAGGCTTCCGGCAGCGTCCCTTGCGATGTGGTTTTACGTCCTCTCCGCAGGGGCCTCTTCCAGCGCGCTAAGGGCAGGTCTTATGCTTCAGGCAGGTTTTGCGGGCAAATGGATCGGCCGGCCGGTTGCGGCTGTCAACGCCGTATCCCTGGCGGGGCTTCTGCTTTTGCTCTGGCGACCCTGGTTTTTCTGGGACCTGGGCTGGAGGCTTTCTGTTCTGGCTGCCCTTTTGCTTTCCAGCCTCTGCGACCGTCAGGTCCGGCGTGGCTGGTTCCTTGCCCCGGTCATTCTCTGGATAGCCACGGCCGGTATGGTCTCCGGTGTATTCGGTTCCGTACCTGTTGCGGGGATAGTTATAAACTTTTTTGCCGTACCTGTTTTCGGGATCCTCCTTCCTCTCTCATTTGTACTGGCGATACCGTCCCTTGCAGGGATCCCCGGGGGGAGGATCGCTGCTGCTGCCGGTGAAGCCCTTTTCCGATCATGGGCATGGTTTGCTGATATGGCGGCTTCAAATCTTCCATGGAAAACAGTGCCATCTTTTTTCCTGAGCATTTCCGGAATAGCCCTTGCAGCATTTATACTTCTTGTTGGAACAGGTTTCCGCCGGGCACCGGCGGCTGCATTTTCGTTTGCGATAGCGGTATTTCTGGCCTGGCTCTAGGTCGGGCCAGATACATGATATTGGGGGTGGCGTAATGCTCCTTGTCGTAGATATTGGAAATACCAATACCGTACTGGGCATTTATGACGGGACTTCCCTGGTTCAGCACTGGCGGCTGATCTCTGAAAAACATACTGCCGATGAGTTGGGGATATACCTTCTTAACCTGTTATCACTTTCCGGGATAACTGCCAATGATATTTCCGGGGCTGCTCTTTCCAGCGTGGTCCCTCCCCTTGATGCCCCATGGGAGGAGGGTATCCTTCGCTACCTTTCTGTGGAGACCCTGAAAGTAACGAACCGGACTGACATAGGCATCCCCATTCTCTATGAAAATCCATCCGAGGTGGGCGCAGATCGGCTGGTAAACGCCGTTGCCGGCATCCACCGATTTGGTGCCCCCCTTCTTATCGTGGATTTCGGAACGGCCATTACTATCGATGCAATTTCACCCAATGGAGAATACCTTGGAGGATCCATAGCTCCAGGGCTGGCGGTGAGCATGGAAGCGTTGTTCGGAAAGGCGGCCAAACTTCCCAAGGTCTCCTTTGATCTGCCGGAAAGGGTGATCGGGAGAACCACACGTGATTCCATGCAGTCGGGACTCCTGTACGGGTTTGCTGGGATGGTGGACTCCCTTGTTGAAAGATCCAGGGATGAAATGGGCGTCGATGCAAGGGCAATCGCCACAGGAGGTCAGGCTGAAGCTATCGCGCCTGTGTCGAGAACCATAAGTTCCGTGGAACCATGGCTCACCCTTGAAGGCCTGATGATGATCTACAGAAAGAGCAGCGGGGTGAAGTGAGATAGGACACCTGGCAAACCCCTTCCCCTTGGTGTTGGGCGGGGTGAACGTGGAGAACCCTGTCTGGCTTGCTCCTCTTGCTGGAATAACGGTCCCGCCTGTAAGGCTCTTCTTCCGTTCCCTGGGAGCCGGTCTTGTGCACACCGAAATGGTCAGCTGTTCCGGTCTGCTCCACAACAGCAGCAAGACCTTTTCGATGCTGCGCGTCCTTGAGGAGGAAAGACCTGTTGTTCTGCAGCTTTTCGCAGGAGATGAGAAGACCCTGGCCAGGGGTGCGGAGAAGGCTGTTTCCCGTTCAGATTTTGACGCGATCGGGATCAATATGGCCTGCCCCATGCCCAAGGTCACAAAAAGGGGTGCCGGCTCCAGCCTTCTTGGAAATCCCGAAACAGCCAGGACCATGGTCAGGGGGCTCACTGCCTTTGGGATCCCCGTATGGGTCAAAATAAGGAAAACCCCGGTTTCCGCTCCTCTCGATACTCTTTCCTTCACCGAAATGCTCCTTGATGCCGGGGCCTCCCATGTGTGTATCCATGGCAGGTACCCACACCAGAAGTACGGAGGTATCTCGGACAGGAAGGTGGTCCTTGATGCCGCAAAACAATTTCCCGGGTTGATTGCGGCAAGCGGGGATATCTTTTCCTCAAGGGAAGCAGGAATAATGCTGGACGGAGGCTGTTCATCCGTTTTCGTGGCCAGGGGAGCCTTCAAGGATCCCTTCCTGATACCCGTCATTCTTCATGAATGCGGTTTTAGCGTGGATCAGCGGTTGCTGGATCCTGCACCAGGTTCAAAGATCGGGATGATGACCTCCCTTGGAGAAAGGATCCTCGAAGAAGAGGGAGAAAAAGCGGCTATTGTCTTGCTCAAGCGCTTCCTCTCGGGTATCTTTAGAGGGTTATCCGGATCTTCGCGTTTCAGGCAGGCCGTTTCAAGGACATCGAACTGGGATGAAATGATGACGGCGCTCGAGGATTGGAGAGCATCATCTGAAAGGGGCGACCATTGTGATTGAGGAAAGGCTACCCGAAGAATCTGAAGTACAGGAGAACGAAATACTCAGGCAACGCACGGAAAAACTTATGAGACTACGCGAGGAGGAAGGGTATGACCCCTTCGTCCAGGAGAAATGGATAAAGAAACACACCCTTGATTTTGTCCGTGAGCATTTCGACCACCTTCCGGAGGACGGGAAAGACGACACGGAGATAGTGACCGCCGGTCGCCTCATGACCCTCAGGAAACACGGGAAGGCCTCTTTCGCCAACATGTCCGACGAGACATCGAACATACAGCTTTACTTCCAGGTCGACACTATGGGTGAGGACGAATATGCCTTTTTCAGGAAGTGGGTCGATACAGGGGATATGCTGGGCATTGTAGGAAACCCCTTCAGGACCAGGAGAGGGGAGCTTTCCATTCTCGTGACGAAATGCGTGCTCCTGGCCAAGGCTCTGCGTCCCCTCCCCGAGAAGTGGCACGGCCTCAAGGACACGGAGACCCGGTATCGCCAGCGATACGTCGATCTGATAGCTAACCCCGATGTACGCGAGACTTTCAGGAAGAGGGCAAAGATCGTATCAACCTTCAGAAGGGTCCTTGAAGATCATGGGACCCTGGAGGTGGAGACCCCTATCCTTGCCACACTTGCCGGAGGTGCCAACGCGCGGCCCTTCGTGACTTTTCACAATGCCCTGGGGATAAACATGTACCTGAGGATAGCTACGGAGTTATACCTGAAAAGGCTGGTAGTAGGGATGCTTGGGCGCGTATACGAGATCGGCAAGAACTTCCGCAACGAAGGCATAGACATAATGCACAACCCCGAGTTCACCTCCATGGAGGTCTACTGGGCCTACGCCAATTATGAGGACATAATGGACCTCACCGAGGAACTTATCGTGGCCTCGGCCGATGCCGTAGGCGGGAGGGATGTGATCTACCAGGGCACTCCCATCAGCTTTCACCCCCCCTTCAGGCGGGCCACCATGGCCGAACTGGTGAAGGAAAGCACTGGCTTTGATATTTATGAATACGGAGATGGCGACGATGCCAGGGCCAGGGCATTTGCAATATCCAGGGGTATGGAACTGGATGGCAACGAAAGCCGATTCATCGTCCTCACGAAGCTTTTCGAGGAATTTGTGGAGGATGCTCTTGTGCAGCCGACCTTCGTCCTGGCTCTTCCGACCGAGGTGTCTCCTCTTGCGAAGAAGAACCCGGAAGATCCCGATTTCACCAACAGGTTCGAGCTGTACGTTTACGGATCCGAGGTGGCCAACGCCTTCAGCGAACTCAATGATCCCCTGGACCAGAGGGAGCGTTTCGTGGACCAGTTGAAAAAGAAAGAGGCCGGCGATGACGAGGCTCATGTTTTCGACGAGGACTACATCAATGCCCTGGAGTACGGTCTGCCGCCGACCGGGGGACTGGGAATAGGGATCGACCGCCTTACGATGTTCCTGACGGATTCGCGTTCCATCCGTGATGTTATCCTCTTCCCGACAATGCGGCCACGGAATTGATCTTTTGCTGCAGGAGGGGTCGGATTGGGCGAAAAGGATATCAGGGAAAGGATAAAATGGCTCAGCGAGGAGATAGGGCGTCACAACCATCTCTACTATGTTCTTGATTCTCCTGAGATCTCCGACGAAAAATACGATCTCCTTGCCCGCGAATTGAAAGAACTGGAGGAGAAGCTGGGGGGACCTGCCGACCCGGGCTCACCATCGGTGACTGTCGGAGGAGCCCCGAGGAACGAGTTTAAAAAGGTGAACCACGATCCTCTCATGCTCAGCCTGGAGAATGCCTTCAGCAGGGAGGACCTGGAGGCTTTCATCAGGAAGGCCTCCCATGATGGCCAGACCCCGGCAATGTGCTGTGAACTCAAGATAGACGGACTCGCAGTAGCGCTTCATTACATGGATGGTGAGTTCCTTCTGGGGTCAACCAGGGGGGATGGCAGAACTGGTGAGGATGTCACCAAAAACCTTCTGACCGTTCCGGACCTTCCTGTGAAACTGCTCGGAAAGATCCCGGGAAGGCTTGAGGTCAGGGGTGAGGTTCTGATAAAAAGCGATGATTTTGTTGCGCTGAACTCCCAAAGGGAAGAAGAGGGACTTCCGCTCTTTGCGAACCCCCGCAACGCCGCTGCGGGAAGCCTGAGGCAGCTCGACCCGATGATCACGGCTTCAAGGCGTCTCAGCCTCTTTGTCTACCAGGTGATCTTCCCCGAACGTTTCAATCTGAAAAGCCAGTATGAAAGCCTGGAATGGCTAAGGGAGCTTGGTTTCCCGATCCAGGGAAAAGAATGCCTGTGCAGTGGAGCATCTGATGTTTTTGGTTATGTGGAGCTCTGGAGGAATGCCAGATCCAGTCTGCCTTACGTTACCGATGGAGTCGTGGTAAAGATCGATGACCTGGGTTTGTGGCCGCGGCTCGGAAGTACTGCAAAGGCACCCAGGTGGGCTATCGCATACAAGTACCCTCCCGAAGAGAAAAGGACCATGCTGCTCAGGATCGAAGTCTCCGTCGGCAGGACCGGTACACTTACCCCACTGGCCATCCTCGAACCGGTCAACATTTCCGGGACGACAGTACAGAGAGCCAGCCTTCACAACGCCGACGAGGTGAACAGAAAGGATATCCGCGAAGGGGACATGGTCTGGGTGCGGAAAGCCGGGGAAATAATTCCTGAGGTTCTGCGCCCCGACCTTTCTGCAAGACCGGAAGGATCCCGACCGTTCAGGATGCCCTCCAATTGCCCTGTTTGCGGGTCGGAAGCGGTTTCGCTTCCTGGCGAAGTTGCCTTGAGGTGTATAAACAGGTCCTGCCCTGCCCAGATCCTTGAGGGGCTTCGACATTTCGCGTCAAGATCGGGAATGGATATCGGGGGACTTGGGGAAAGGGTGCTTGAAAAGCTGGTGGAGACGGGCAAGGTAAGTGGCATAGCCGATATATACTCCCTTTCCTTGGAAGACCTGGCCACCCTTGTCCTGACGGGGGGCAAGTCTTCAAGGGTTCTGGGAGAGAAAGCCGCAAAGACCGTTCTTTCATCTATCGAGGCATCGAAAGAAAGACCTCTGGATGCCCTGATATCTGCCCTTGGCATTCGTTACGTTGGATCCCGTGTGGCAGAGATCCTGGCTGAGGCCTTCGGCAGCATTCAGAGGCTGAAGTCTGCCGACGAGGAGACCCTGTCCTCTTTGCCAGGAGTAGGCCCACGTATTGCTTCATCAGTGGCAGTCTTTTTCAAGG
>CAZAMZ010000092.1:0-6412 GCA_964486375.1 uncultured Synergistaceae bacterium
TATGCAGGGCAGAAGGTTTCCCCCATGCTTCAGAGATAGGGGTTTTTACAGAAGGGGAAGGAAGGATAACGTTCTAGCAGGTCCAAAGGCTCGGTGGGCGGCTCTCCGGTAAAACCGGGGAGCCGCTTTTTTGTGTATCCATTATCCGAAGTGTTGCGATGCTTCGCTCATTAGTCATTCTGATAAAATAATCGGGTGGATAAATCTATTTGTTCGGGGGTGTACCTGATGGAAAAGGCGGAACGGATAGTCGATTTCGCCATGAAGATGGAGCTGGAGGCGCGGGATTTTTACCTCGATTCCATGCAGAGGGTGAGCAGGGCCGACACCAGGAGCCTCCTGGCTACGCTCGCGGAATGGGAGAAGGGGCATTACGATTTTCTGAAGGCTCAAAAGGATAGCCTTTCGAGTACAGGCAACTGGGCTGCCGGCGCTCCCATCCCCGAAGAGATCGCAGCAGGTGCCGGGATAGTCAGGGAGAAGAAGGGAGGTACGGAGACCGAACCGGCCCTTGATGAGTCGTCCTCGGATTTCAGCGTCCTGAGGATGGCTATGGCCATAGAGACCGATTTCAGGAATTTCTACGGCAACGCTGCCCGGAACATGAGTGACCCCGCAGGCAGGGATATCCTGGAGATGCTCTCAAACTGGGAAGGGGGGCACCAGGAGTACATAGACGAACAATACAAGGTCCTGCACCGCGAATTCATGAACGATATGGGGTTTGAGCCTTTCTAGGCGGGAGCGACCTTTTCCGCCAGAGCCTTGTAGCTCTCCTTTATCCGGCCGATCCTCTCCATGAAGGGGCCCCTTTCCGGGAGGTTCTGGACCATGCCCCGGATCGGGACAAGTTCGAAAAAGGAGTTGCTCCTCGAGGGCACCGTTGTTGAAAAGATCTCGGCGAGGATCCGAAGGTCGTCACCCATCCTGAAATCGTCCCGGGTCTCCTCGTAGCCGAAGAGGAAGTATATCTTCCGGAAGCCCGACCACGCAAGGGCGGAGAGGCACATTGAGCATGGCTCATGGGTTGCCAGGAAAAGCATATCGGCAGGGTCGAAGCGGTTCTCATCCATGAAGAAGTTCTGGATCGTCACCATCTCGCCGTGAAAGGTCGGAACCATTCCCCTCATATTGGTGCCGACAGTCACCAGGGAGAGATCGTGGGCTTTCAGAACGGCGCCCCCGAAGATGTTGTGTCCCTTCTCTACCATACCCCTGGTCAAGGGAAGGATATTGTTCTCGATCACATCCAGGAACCTTGATGTCAATTTCGAATTGTCCAAAAGGATCACCTCCCAATCCAAAGATAACAGAATAATAGCGCTTTGGGACGACCAGGGGATTTAATATGGTGTGATAGAATAGCGCAGGGAAGCAGAGCCGAAACCCCGGAGGTGGGGAATTTGAGCGGGCTTTTCGATAGTTTTGCCAAAACTGCGGGGGATATCCCCGCTGCACTTTCCCGAAGCCGGTCCACGGGTGCCTGTGTAATTAGGTTTGGACTGGTCCTTTCGTCGAACGCCCTTGTGGGTGAGCTGACAGGGCGGGGGGAGGAGGATATCAGGGGAAAGCCCTGGACGGACCTTGTCCTTCCCGAAGATATACCCTACCTGGGATCCGGGCACGGCTCCGGGGCCGCCCATGAAGGGGCTCCTTTCCATTTCAGGATCAAAAGCCCCGACGGAAAACCCCGTTGGATGGTCGGAACCCTGACCCCCCTTTCAGCCGATCCCGAACCCGACCAGCTTCTGTTGATGGCCGATGTTTCATCATACGGAGAGGCGCACGAATATGCCCGGGCCAGGGAGGAAGAGGTCCTTGGCATGACCGAGGGGACTCTGAGGGCAATAGAGAAGATCGTCGAGATGAAGGATCCCTTCATAGCGGGACACCAGAGAAGGGTCGCGAGGCTTTCCTACGCCATTGCCCGCCAACTGGGTTTCTCGGAATCATCGGCGAAGATCCTGAGGATGGCTGCGCTGGTCCACGATGTGGGGAAAGTATCCATACCCATCCAGGTCCTGGCAAAACCGATGCAATTGTCCGATGACGAGTACAGCATCGTAAGGATGCATCCCCTGGTCGGTTACGAGATACTCAAGGACATAGAGCACCTCGCCTTTGCTGCCGAGATCATTCTTCAGCATCACGAAAGGGCCGACGGCTCGGGCTACCCCTCCGGCCTGACAGGGGATAACATGCTCCCCGAGGCGAGGATAATTTCAGTGGCCGATGTGATAGAGGCAATGATATCCCAGAGGCCTCACCGGCCGGCCCTCGGCCTGGAGGAGGCTCTCGCGGAGGTGAAAAGGGGGAAAGGCAAGGAATACGACACCGATGTCGTTGATGCCTGCCTGGACCTTTTCAGCGATCCTGAGTTTAACCTGGATGCGGTGCCCGGGGGCGTCTTCTAGTTTTTTGCCTTCCCTCACTCGTTAAGGTCGCTTTCGCCTGTGCGCGACAAGGGCGAACGCTTTTTGAGGACCTTCTTGTCCACGTAGCGAAGACCCCGGTTGACTATCCACACGATGGCCACGCAGCCGATGGCCAGGAGGAACTGGTCTACGGCAACGGCGATGCCAATACCGGCGGTGAAAAGTATGGAGGCGGCGGACGTGAGGTAGATCACTTTTCTCCTTTCGGGATGCTGCATTATTGTCCCTGCGCCGATAAAGCTTATCCCCAGCGCTATGGCCTGGATGACACGGATGGGGTCGCTCCTTACAAGCTCGTGCCCGCAGGTGACCTCCCCGAAATAGTTGATGATCACGCTTCCGAGGGAAGCGAAAAGGGTTGAAGCGCCGGCGATAAGCATGTGGGTCCTCATGCCGGCGGGTTTGCCTATTATCTCCCTCTCGAGTCCTATCAGACCTCCCAGAAGGATGGCGAGGGCGACCTTTGCAAGGATTACCAGCTCGTTCTCGAGACCCATGACGATACCTCCTTTGTCAGGAAAGGGGCTGCCGATGAACATATTATCCCAAGAACGCCAGATATTTCCCAGTTCTGCTGTACTGAAGGTTCTTATTACCTTGATCGCATGGGGTATCCTTGTCTGCCCGGCAGCCTTGGCGCTTGAGGTTGCGAAAAGCCCTTTCCGTTTCGTGGGTAAGGACTTCGACACCCTCCTTGTCGACGGGGAGGAGAAAAAAGAGATGGAGGCCATTTTCAGGGAAAAGTTCTTCTCACCCTGGAACAGGGAGTATCCGCAGACCTCCCCTTCAGGTTCCCTGTGGGCCTGGGAGCAGTGGAAAGACGGCGAACCATGGGGTGAGAACCTCAGACCCCATTCCCCGGCCTGGATGAGGTCGCTGTTCGAGAATTGTTCCATGAAGGACTGGGGAAAATTGAGCCTCAAGGCTGTTGCCTGTGTGGACACGGACCTCAGGGCCCTTCCCACCTCAAGGCCCTTTTTCCGTGACCCCTCACTGGCAGGGGAAGGCTTCCCCTTCGACTACCTCCAGAATTCAAGGGTAAAGGGCGGTGAACCGCTTTTCGCGGGGCACTACTCCTCTGACGGAGCCTGGGTTTTCGTGGAGACAGGCTATGCCTCCGGCTGGGTCGACGCCCGGGACATAGCTTTTGCAGATGACGACCTGGCGGAAAGGTGGAAAGGGTCAAGGCTGGCCTTTTTCACCGGGGACGAGGTGCCCCTCAAGGATGATGATGGACTGTTCAGGTTCATTGGCCGCGTCGGGACAGTGCTCCCGATCCTCTCGGGAGGGTCGGGGGGGCCGATGAAAGTGGGAATCCCTGTCCGGGACCGGAAAGGTTCTGCGGTCATGTCAGAAGCGCAAGTCCAGCCCGGGCAGGCTTCTGAGGGTCCCTTGCCGCTGACCCGCTGGAACATAGCGAAAGTCATGGACCGGATCCTCGGTACACCCTACGGGTGGGGCGACTCAGGGGGCAACCGCGACTGCTCCGGCAGTATAAGGGATATTTTCACTGCCTTCGGGATCTGGCTCCCCAGGAATTCAGCGGCCCAGGCCCGGGCTTTCCCCTACGTTAGCCTCGAGGCTGAGGAAACCGCGAAGAAGGAAGGCAGGATAGCCCTTGAAGCGTTGCCTTTTACAACGCTCCTTCGGGTTCCGGGTCATATCATGGTCTATCTCGGCACCTTCAGGGGAGTTCCCTGTGTTTTCCACTCCGTCTGGGGGGTCAGGACCCTAGAGGACGGGGCCGAGGGGAGGCACGTGATAGGATCGGCAGTGATAACAACGCTGAGGCCTGGCAAGGGTGTGGCCGGTTTTGACCCATCGAGGGGGGATCTTGCCGACCGGATCCTGGAGATGACCTTTCTGGTCCAGGAGCCCTAGAGGGTTTCCCTGGCCCTCTTGCTTTCGTACATCCTGTTGTCCGCCGCCTGAAGTACTGCCGTCATATCTCTGCCGTCCTCGGGGAATGAGGCTATTCCGAAGTCGGCCGAAAGATTCAGTGGTATCCCCCTGACCCTGATGCCGGAGAGTATCCCTGATATCCTTACTGTGATAGATACGGCTTCTCCTGCTTCTGTCTCAGGAAGAAGGACCACGAATTCGTCCCCGCCGAACCTTGCCACAAAGTCGCATCCCCGAAGGCAGTTCTGCATGCATTCTCCCACGGCCTTTATGGCCGTGTCTCCCATCATGTGCCCGTAGGAGTCGTTGATGTACTTGAATCGGGTCATGTCTGCCATGATCACCGACATATTTCCACCATAGCGTGAAAGGCGGCTATCCTCCTCCTCCAGCCGCTGAAAAAGGGCCCGTCTGTTCGGTAAACCGGTAAGCTGGTCGGTAAGGGCCATGGACTCTTTTTCGTGGATCAGGTCTATCGACCTCCACAGCGACGCCAGGTGCCCGGCCAGGATCCTGAAAAGTTCTTCGTCCCTTACGGTGAAGACTTCACTGCTTTCCATGGATATGACGCCCTTAAGTTCGTCTCCGTCCAGTATAGGCACATCTATCTCGGACAGGCTCCCCTCGACGAACTGGAAAAAATCCTGCGAAACAGTGACGTCGGGGGTCAGGATCGAACGTCTTTCCCTTCCGCATTTCAACGACAGGCCTTTCCCTGACCGGTTCAACTCATCGCTGATCTGCCCGTAAAGGCTGGCATCGGTCGAGCTGGAAGCGATCATCCTGAGTTCCGGCTCTCCCAATGGATCTTTCGACATATTCTTCAGTATGCTTACGTTCGTTATGGACATCTTTTCCTCAAGAAGCCTGACAGTCCTGTTCATGAGGGATTCCAGACTTTTCTCACCGGCGATCTCCTGGATGATAGTATGGAGGATCTTCATCTGGCGGGCTGCCTCTGATGAGGAAATAAGGTCATTTTTATGACGGGTGGTGTCCTGGAAGGTCTCGATAGCTCCTATGACCCTGCCTTCTGAGTCCTTTACCGGGCCCGCTGCGAAAGAGAGCCACTTTCCATCCTTGAGTGCCGGGAGAAAGAACTCCGTTTCCCAGCCGTCCTCGATGATCTTCGATGGTGAACAGGATCTCCCGTAGAGGGTTATTATCTCTTCCTCCGTAGCCCCTTCAAGCACAAGGTCTGCAAGAACAGGCCTGCTCTCATGGTAGAAGGCTTTCCAGGGTTCCCTGGTGCCTAGCATATCGTCGGCGGGAACTCCTGTAAGGTTCTCGCAGGCCCTGTTCCAATGGATGACATTGTGGTTTTTGTCTATCACAAAGGCAGGGAGGGCGAGGTCGCTGATTATCCGTGATGCGGTCGAGGTCTTCTCAAGGAGTTCATTTTTTTCCGAAACGAATTGCATCACCCTGGGGACCGCCAATAGGGCCGACAGGAACAGGAAGACCGATATGGAAAGTCCGATGGTTTCGTAAACGGTTTCGTTGGGAGAGAGGGGGTTGCCGGCAAGGATATTTATAAAGGTTATCAGGCGGCGCCACAACATGAGGATGAGAACGCCAGCAATGAGGAAGACCCAGGGGTGTCTTCGGGGAACCCTGAAGAGCCTTAGGGATAAAACAGTTGCCGCAACCTGGAAAGCAATGGAGAGAAAGACTATCATCTTTCCCAGCATTCCGAAAGGGCTCCTTTAGGAACATAAGGTGTTAAAAGTTTAAAACTTTTTTAAATGAGAGTCAATCTCAACCGTATTCCGGGAGCGGTCACTATTGCGGCGGAGATGTTCCTGAAAAGAGGGGCTCCCCTGCAGGAGAGCCCCTCTGATGATCATTCGGTCGGTTGATCTGTCTCTTCCAGGAGAGCTTCCAGGATCTCCCGGAGTTTCTCCAGTTCCTCACCGTATCTCGCCCAGTCGCCCATGCGGGAGGCCATCTCGGCCCTCTCGAAGTGGTACCTTGCCTGCCCGGCCAGTTCCCGTGATGTCTCTCCGACAATCACAGGTGTGCGCACAGCCGGTCGTTCTTCTTCGGGAGCCGTTCCCGGTGGGGCCACCCTCGCC
>CAZAMZ010000093.1:0-6365 GCA_964486375.1 uncultured Synergistaceae bacterium
CTGGTCCAGCCTGTAACGATTTTCTCACCGGATGTTGCCCAGATGCAGCAGAGACTTGCCGCCGCTGACAGGGTCTTCCAGATCCTGGATACCGAGAGCGAAGTCAAGCCGACGAAGCACCCTAAAAAGATAGAGGACATCCGGGGGGAGGTCTCCTTTCGGAACGTATCCTTTGCATACAACGAAGGGTCCATGGTCCTCAGGGATGTCTCCTTCAGGATCCTCCCCGGCGAAAAAGTTGCCATCGTAGGACCTACAGGGGCCGGCAAATCGACCATAGCCGACCTTATAACCCGCTTCTACGACCCCCAGGAAGGCTCAGTGGCGATAGACGGAACAGACCTGAGGCGCCTGGACCTGAAGTCATTGAGACGCAGGATCGGCGTTGTCCCCCAGGACCCTGTCCTTCTCAAGGGCAGCGTGACCTTCAACATTGCCTACGGCTGTGAGGATGCCTCCTGCTGCGATGTTGAAGGGGCAGCCCGTGTGGCGGGGATCCATAGCTTTATCATGTCCCTTCCGGACGGATATGAAACGGAGATAGGTGAGCGCGGGGTGACCCTGAGCGGGGGGCAGAGGCAGAGAGTCGCCATAGCCAGGGCAATAGTCCGGGATCCCAGGATCCTTATCATGGACGAGGCCACATCCTCCCTTGACGCAGCTGTGGAACAGGAGATCCAGGAGGCCATGAGAAAGGCAATGGCAGGGCGAACGTCCATTGTCATCGCCCATCGTCTTGCCACGGTCCGGGAGGCCGACAGGATACTGGTTATCGACGGTGGAAGGGTGGTAGAGGAAGGGACCCACGATATCCTGAAGGATGCGGGGGGGCTCTACTCGAGGCTTTGTTCCCTTCAGTTCGGAGAAGAAAATGCGAACCATTCCGGCTAGCTATTTCAGGTATATCCGGGGTGAAACAGGAATATCGCCCTGGAGCCTCCTTTCCCCTCTGGGTTGGCTTGCGGGATCTGTCTCCTCGGGACGGAATTTTTTCTATGATCACGGTATTACCGTTTCCAGGGAGCCATCGATCCCTGTAATAAGCGTGGGCAACATCACCCATGGCGGAACCAACAAGACCCCCTTCGTGGAAATGCTTTCCAGGCTGTTCCTCGAGGCGGGTATCCATCCGGGCATAGTGATGAGGGGCTACGGGCGGAAAGGGAAGGATATCCTTTTTGCAGATGATTGCGAACGCAGCAGGGATCTCCTGGGAGATGAGGCCCTGCTTCTTTCGGGCAGGCTTGAAGGAGTCCCCATCGTCGTATCCGCTGACAGGACGGCCGGTGTGGAATGCCTTTCTCGGCGGGGGGTCGACCTGGCCATTGCCGACGACGGTTTTCAGCACAGGAGGATGGGCAGGGACGTTGACATAGTGCTTGTGGACGCCACCTGTCCCTTCGGGAACGGGAAAATGATGCCGGCTGGAATGCTGAGGGAG
The DNA here is from genome assembly GCA_964486375.1 of uncultured Synergistaceae bacterium. GTDB lineage: Bacteria > Synergistota > Synergistia > Synergistales > Thermovirgaceae > UBA4066. The sequence goes on from CAZAMZ010000093.1 coordinate 1,442, forward strand.
AAGGCTGATTCCCTTGAAAGGGCCCACATGGTAGTGATATCCAAGGCAGACCAGGTAACTCCTGACCGGCTTGATGAGATCCGGGAAAGGATCCTGTCAGTTACCGGGAAGGAACCCTTTCTTTCCAACCTTACCCTTTCGGGATGGTCAAGGTTCTCCGAAGGCGTGGATCTCCTTCGGGATTCGGGGCCGCCCCCGTCTCCGGTCGCTGCTTTTTCGGCCATAGGCAACCCGGCAAGTTTCAACCTGTTCCTGCAGAAACTGGGTTTTCAGCCGGTCATCCACGAAGCCTTCAGGGATCACCATATTTTCAGTGTGGCAGAACTTCAGGCTGTCTGCGAAAAAGCCCTTGTCAGGGGCGCAAGGTCGCTGATATGCACAGAAAAGGACATCTTCAACCTTCCTGCCGAATGGCTCCCATGTGTTCCGGTATATATCCCCAGGGTCTGCGCATCGGTCAGGAACATGAACTCCTTTCTCTCGAAACTATCCGACTGTCTCAGACCGAAGATCGTAGTATCCTCCAACGGACACGGTGAGGATGCAATAGGAAGCCTTCTGGCATCAAGGCTTAAAAAGGAGTTCCCCCTTTCGGAGATCTCAGGGTTCCCCCTGGTAGGGAGAGGCCGTGAGTACGGGGCCAGGGGGGTTGCTGTCCTGTCCCCCCCGAGCGAGACGCCGAGCGGGGGAGTTGTGAAGTACCGCCTGCAGGACCTGATGAGGGATATCAGGTCCGGGCTGCTGAGGCATATCAGTGCCCAGGCCTCCGCCTGGAGCGGCCTGAGGGGGAGGATAAGGACCGTTGTATGTGTGGGGGACGTGTATCTCTTTCTTCATACCCTGTGGGGTCAGGGAGTAATGCCGGTCCTTCTTGCCACGGCAAAATCGGTCCGTTTGCACGGCCACTGGCGGCTTGAGAGGATACTGCTCAAGATCAGGGTTAGGAAGGTCTTTACCAGGGATTCCGAGACCGCCATGGAACTGGCCGAAAAGAATATTGATGCAGTCTACAGTGGGAATCCGATAATGGATCTCGCAGGTGGTACTGATAACGGGTACGGGAAAAAGCCTGTAAAACTGGCCGGGAATCAGGTACTGTTTCTGCCGGGGAGCAGGGAGAGGGCCTACGATGATCTGGCCCTGCTCCTTGATGCCGCAGCCTTGATGGAAAACGAGGCGGCATGCAGTTTTGTTATGGCAGTCGCGCCAACACTGGATGTCGACAGGCTTTTGGAGAAGGCTCCGTCATGGGAGTTCACCTCCGGAGACGTTATTTGTTCCAGAAACGGCGAGCATTCGGTGAAACTCTTTTTCGGGGATGTCCATGAAGCCGCTCTTGGTTCGGACATCCTTATCGGCCTTGGGGGAACGGCGAACCAGATATGCGCCGGACTTGGGGTCCCTGTCGTATCCATTGACGAAAAAGGGAAAAGGGTTCAGAAAAAACTCCTTGGAGAGGCCGAATCACTTGTCCCGCCAGACCCGTTTCTCCTGGCACGGGAAGCCCTGTCGATACTGGGGGATCCCGTACGCAGGGAAACCATGGCCAGAGCCGGTAAAGAAAGAATGGGGACAGGTGGGGCCGTCGAAGGAGTTGTCGGGTATGCTTCACAAGTGCTCGGCTGGAGAAAGAGACATGAGGTGTTCCGGGTTTTTTCAGATTTTGCGGCAATGAAAGGGGATATCGAGGGATGAAGACCCTTGCTGTAATTCCTGCCCGGTACGGGAGTACACGTCTTCCAGGCAAGCCGCTTTTAAGGATCGCGGGCATACCCCTGGTCGTCAGGGTTTTGCTTCAGGCATCGAGATGTTCCTCTATTGACGAGGTCCTTGTGGCAACCGATGATCAAAGGATCGCCGAAGTAGTAAGAGCCGAGGGCGGCCAGGCCATGATGACCCCTTCTGAACTGCCTACGGGGGGGGACAGGGTAGCCTTTGCGGCAAAGGAATTCGGTCCCGCGGGGTGCGTCCTGAATATCCAGGGCGACGATCCCCTGGTCGGACCCGACATGATCGATCCCCTTGTTGCCATGATGAAAGAAAGGCCCGAGGTTTCACTGGGAGTCCTTTCCAGGGCCATAGACCACCCTTCAGAGGAGACAGATCCCAATATCGTCAAGATGGTCTTTGACGAAAGGGGGAGGGCGCTGTACTTCAGTCGTTCGCCGATACCCTTCAGGAGGAACCCCGGAGCCGTTCTATTCAAGCATATCGGCCCCTACGCCTGGAGGCGTGACTTCCTGTTCGATTTCTGCGGATGGGAACAGACCCCTTTGGAGAAGTCCGAGAGCCTGGAGATGTTGAGAGTCCTGGAAAAAGGATACGAGATCAGCTGCATCGAGACCATCAGGGATACCATAGAGATAGACTCCCCTGAGGACGTTGAGAAGTTCGAGAATTTTATAAGGGAAAATGGAGATGATCTGGCGTGATAAAAACTTTTTCAGCTGGTAAAGTCACCTTCGGGGGTGGGGACCTGGCGGTAGTTGCGGGTCCATGTGTGCTTGAGGACAGGGATCTGGCCCTGTTCATAGCCGAAAGGGTTTCGGGCATTTGTGAAAGGCTGAAAATGCCCTACATTTTCAAGGCCTCATTTGACAAGGCCAACAGGACCTCGATCCATAGCTTCAGGGGCCCGGGTCTGGAGAAAGGGCTCCAGTGGCTTGCCGATATAAGGAACAGCATCGGGTGTCCTGTTCTTACCGACATCCACCTCCCCGGGCAGGCCAAAACGGCGGCAGAAGTAGTGGATATACTCCAGATCCCTGCCTTCCTTTGCAGGCAGACCGATCTTGTGGTCGCGGCTGCCGCGACCGGAAAAGTTGTCAACATCAAGAAGGGGCAATTTCTTGCTCCGGCCGATATGGGGCAGGCCGTCTCAAAATGCCTCGAGGCAGGCAACGACAAGGTCATCCTCTGCGAGAGGGGCAGTTCTTTCGGCTACGGCCAGCTGGTTGTGGACATGCGCTCTCTTTTTATAATGCGCTCCCTGGGGTATCCAGTCATGTTCGATGCCACGCACAGCGTCCAGATGCCTGGAGCGCAAGGCACCTCAAGCGGGGGAGACCGGCGTTTTGTGCCGGTCCTTGCGCGAGCTGCAGCCGCTGCCGGTATTGACGCGCTCTTCCTCGAGACCCACCCCGACCCCGATTCGGCAAAAAGCGATGGTCCCAACATGGTTGCCCTGGACTCCCTCGAGACACTTCTGGAGCGGGTGCTGGCCATACACAGGGCAGCATCGGTGCCGGGAAGGAAGAACTGAGAAGTGATGAGCCTGCCAAGGGAGAGAGACTGCGTCGAATGCAACGACGAAAGGCTCCTGGAGACCGGTAGAAATGTCCTCCGGATGGAGGCCGATGAAATAGCAAGGGCGGCATCACGGGTAGGGACGGAACTGGTCGAAGCAGCCAGAATAATCAACCGTTGCGAAGGAAGACTGGTTGTGGTCGGAATGGGTAAATCCGGCCTTATTGGCCGAAAGATCGCCGCCACCCTGGCCTCTCTCGGTACGCCGGCTTTCTTCCTTCACGCAGCCGAGGGCTCACACGGCGACCTGGGAATGGTCTGCAGGGAGGACGTGGGCCTTTTCCTGAGCAATAGCGGACAGACCCGCGAGGTGCTTGAAGTGCTTCCTTTTTTCAGGAGACTGGGAGCACCGGTTATCGCGATGACCGGCAACAGTGCTTCACGGCTGGCCAGGGATGCCGATGTGGTCATTGACTCGGGCGTGGAAAAAGAGGCCGACCCGCTGGGACTGGCCCCGACCACCAGCACGACTTTGCAGCTGGCGCTCGGGGATGCCCTGGCAGGAATGGTGACTGAACTTCGCGGCCTGAAGGCGGAGGATTTTGCCATGTTCCACCCCGGGGGGTCCCTTGGGAAGCGGCTTCTTCTCCGGGTTTCCGAAATTATGTCCACCGGGGAGAGGGTGCCCCGGGTTCCTGACAGCGCAACTGTTCGCGAAGCCCTTTTCGAGATAACCAGCAAGGGTTTTGGCGCCACGATCGTTGAAGACGGGGATGGAAAGATCGCGGGGATATTCACCGACGGTGACCTGAGACGCCTTCTTGAAGATAGGGGGGTCAGCAGCCTGTCTCTGCCGATTTTGGAAGTCATGACAAAAGAACCCAGGACCATTGCCCCTGACCGTCTTGCTGCCGAGGCAATGCATATCATGGAGGAGAAGGAGATATCCTGCCTGGTCGTGTCAGAGGGTGAAAGGATCGTGGGGATGATCCATATTCATGAACTGCTCAAGGCCGGGGTGGTCTGAGCTGGGCCGCCGCGGCTATGAAATTCTGTCTGGAGCCGTCTTCGGGGCTGCCCTGCCATGGCTGGCGGTAAAATACAGGGATGGTTTCAGCGAAAGGATGGGACGATACACCGGGGGGCAAACAGAAGGTATGCACCCTCTATGGGTTCATGCTGTCTCTGTCGGCGAAGTCCAGGCGGCCTGGCCGTTTGTGAGGGAGGCCAGGCGTTCGGGATGGAAGTCTCCGGTCTTCATGACGACGATCACAAGGACAGGCCGGAAGATGGCCGAGAATCTTGTGGGTACTGATGCCGACCAGATGGCCTATTACCCCTGGGACGCGCCATGGATCGCCCGGAGGGCAATAGACAGGGTGTTGCCGGCGGCGTTCGTAACCGTAGAGACGGAAATATGGCCTAACTTCGTGATGGAACTGGCCCGAAGGAAAATACCGGCCTTCATAGCCAACGGCCGTTTTTCCGAGAGGTCGTTCAGGAAAGCGATCAGGTTCAAAGAATTCTGGCGGGAAATTATGTCCACTTTCCGTCTGATATTGGTCAGGGGGGAAGAAGACGCCTCCCGCCTCCTGGATCTGGGCCTGGAACCTGAACGGGTGGTCGTCGACGGTGACTGCAAGGTCGATGCGCTTCTTCTCCGGAGGGAGGATACAGA
>CAZAMZ010000094.1:0-6334 GCA_964486375.1 uncultured Synergistaceae bacterium
TGATTTTGTCTTCCCGGAGATCCAGTTCGCCAAACCTGTCTTCAGTGTAGCGGTCAAACCCAGAAGCAGGGCCGACGAGGACAAGTTGGCAAATGCCCTCAACAAGATGCTTGAAGAGGACCAGACCCTCCACTTCGAGAAGAACCCCGAGACCAACGACAGTGTGCTCTCAGGCATGGGAGACCTTCATATAGACGTAATGCTCTCCAAGATCAAGGAGCGTTACGGCGTTGAACTCGACACAGAGACTCCCCGGGTACCCTACCGGGAAACTATCAAGAAGCCTTCCAAGGCCCAGGGCAAATACAAAAAACAGACCGGCGGCAGGGGACAGTACGGGGACGTTCATATCGAGTTCTCGCCTCTTCCCCGTGGTGAAGGTTTCCTGTTCGAGGACAAGATAGTAGGTGGCGCAGTTCCGAAATCCTACATACCCGCAGTGGAAAAGGGGCTCAGGGAAGCCATCAATAAAGGTGTGGTCGCGGGATACCCCAGCGTAGACTTCAAGGCCAGCCTGTTCTTCGGTTCATACCATGATGTGGACTCCTCGGAAATGGCCTTCAAGATAGCTGCATCGATGGCTTTCAAGAAGGGGATGGCGGAGGCGGCCCCGATCCTTCTGGAACCGATCATGAACGTTGAGGTCGTCGTCCCCGAGGATTACCTCGGAGATGTAATGGGAGATTTCAACAGCAGGCGGGGCAAGATAATGGGAATAGACAGCCGGGGCAGGCTCCAGGTGGTCAAGGCCCAGGTGCCCCTTGCGGAGATGTTCAGGTATGCCATTATTCTCAGGTCCATGACATCGGGCCGCGGCAATTTCACCATGGAATTCTCCCACTATGAGGAAGTACCCCATGAAATTGCCAAAAAGATCATCGCCGAGGCCGAGGTCCAGGAGGACGAGGATTAAGGTCCAGAGCGATCAGACCAGAAAGCGGGGGCCCGGAAAGATCCGGGCCCCCGCTTTTTGAGTCTGAATGAGCCGCTAGGCTTTTTCCACCTTGACGGCGTTTATCTTGAACGCAGGTGTTTCCGTCGTGATATCCCAAACGGATGCCGTGAGGGAGTTTGCGGGCTGCTCCCCGAAATGGAAGGGCACGAAAACCATCTTGGGGGGAACCCTGTCGGTGATCCTGGCCTCTCCAACAACGCTTCCGCGTCTTGACGTAACCTTCACATCTTCGCCTTCGACGACACCCATTGCAGCCGCATCCTCGGGGTTGACCTCGATGTAGAGCGACTTGATGAACTCGGCCGAGGGAGTCCTCCTCGTCATGGTCCCTGTATGGTAGTGGTATAACGTGCGTCCCGTAGAGGCAAGGAACGGGTACTCCGCATCGGGCCATTCGTGGGGCTCGTTCCACTCGCAGGGAACGAAGGTGGCTTTCCCGCGGGGGAATCCCGTGGTATAGAGGTTCGGTGTACCAGGGTGATCCTTGTTCGGGCAAGGCCACATGATCGGGCCGTTGTCCAGGCGGTCGTAGGAGACCCCTCCGTATTGGGGTACAAAACGGCCGATATCTTCCATGATCTCCGCTGGCGAACCAAAATCCCATTTTGCGCCGCATGCTCTGGCCAGGTCAAGGATTATCTCCCAGTCCGGGCGCGCTTCGCCGGGTGCGTCAACAGCCTTGCGGATCCGCTGGACAGCCCTGCAGGTGTTGGTGAAGGTTCCATCCTTTTCTGCCCAGCAGGCAGCGGGAAGAACAACGTCAGCCATCTGTGCCGTCTCGGTCAGGAAGATATCCTGGACAACGAGAAATTCCGTATGCTCCAGCGCATGCCTGACGTGGTTTGTGTTGGGGTCGCTGACCATCGGGTTCTCTCCCATAATAAAGAGCCCCCTGATATCACCCTTTGCCGCTCCCTCCATTATCTTGACAATGGTTTTGCCGGGGCTGGTCGGAAGCTTTGATCCCCAGAGCTTCTCCACCTTTTCCATGGCCTGTTCGGTGCTCTTTGCGATGTTCAGGTAGCCGGGAAGGACTGCGGGCAGGCAGCCCATGTCGCAAGCGCCCTGGACGTTGTTCTGGCCGCGGAGCGGGTTCACGCCCGTACCGGGTCTTCCGAGCATTCCGCAAAGGAGCGCAAGGTTGGCAACGGTCCTCACGTTGTTCGTTCCGTACTTGTGCTGGGTAATTCCCATGGTGTAGAAGATCGCCGAGTTCGGCCCCCTGGCATAGGTCCGGGCGGCCTGTTTCAGTACCTCCTCGGGCACGCCGGTGATCGCGCTTACCTTGCCGGGTGTGTATTCAGCTATAAGAGCCTTTAGTTCATCGAACTTTTCGACATTCTTCTCTACGAACTCGCTGTCGTAAAGCTCTTCGCTGATGATGATATTCATCAGCCCGTTCAGCAGGGCCACGTCGCTGCCGGAGCGCTGTCTTACCTTGACGTCCGCATAATCGTCAAGTTCTATCTTTCTCGGGTCGCAGACTATGAGTTTTGCTTTGCCGATATTCTTCTGCTCCTTTATCCATGACCCGATAACCGGATGGTTCTCTGTTGTGTTTGATCCTATTACCAGTATTACATCCGCGTGCCTGATAGATTCGTAATCGTTCGTCATGGCACCGCTTCCGAGGGTCTCGCCGAGACCCGCAACTGTGGGGCTGTGTCAGAGATGGGCACAGTGGTCAACGTTGTTTGTGCCCATCACCTCCCTTGCGAAGCGCTGAAGGAGATAGTTCTCCTCGTTGGTGCAGCGCGCGGAAGTAAAGAAAGCGACCGAATCGGGCCCGCTGGAATCCCTGAAGCCGGTAAACTTTCCGGCTACCAGGCCGATAGCCTCTTCCCAGGATGCTTCCCTGAAGACACCGTTCTCCCTGATAAGGGGTTTCTTCAGCCTGTCATCGCTGTGGATGAAACTCCAGCCAAAACGGCCCTTGACGCAGCATCTGCCATCGTTCATCGATGTCGGGCTGTCGTAATCGGTGGTGACGTTCCATACCTTCCCTGTTAGTTCGTCGACATGGATGTTAAGTTCGCAACCTACTCCGCAGTAGGAGCAGATAGTTCTGACGACCCTGGACCAGGAAGGTCTGCTTATGCCGTGTACGGAGTTTTCCGTGAGGGCTCCGGTAGGACAGAGCTGCACGCACTGACCGCAGAAAACACAGGTTGAATCCTCGATCCCTCTCTCCAGTCCAGGGCCTATCAGGGTCTTCATGCCCCTGTTCTGGAAATCGATGGCGCTGTATATGGCCTTCTGGCTGCACGCCCTTACGCATACACCGCAGGAGATGCATTTGTCCATATTCCGCAGGTAGTAGCTGTTCGCCTCGACGGTCCTGGACGGCCGGGAGTATTCCTTCTTTGAAAATGTCTCGGGATCCGCCTCGTAGTCGGTACCGTATTTGCGCAGTTTGCATTCGTGCACATCGGCGCACCCGCACTTCATGCAGCGGCTTCCGTCCTTAAGCACCTGCTGTTCCGTCAAACCAAGGTTGTACTCCTGGAATGGGCGGGAAAGCCTTACGTCGCTCGGGCAATGCACAGGATGTTCCTGCGGCTGCTTCTCCTCGTCCAGAAAATCCTCGGGTCCGAGGTCGTCCTGGACGACGTCGCATTCGAACGGGCGGTGGGGGACACCCTCCATGATGAAGTGGTTGATCGACTCGGCTGCCCAGTGACCCTCACCTATGGCTGCAGCGGCGATATCCGGGCCGGTGTTGAGGTCTCCACAGACGAAAACCCCTTCCATCGTGGTTGCAAAGTGACGGTCGGATTCGATCTTTTTCCCGTTGTGAATTCCTTCGGGAAGGGGCGAGAGGTCGGCACCCTGTCCTATAGCCGCTATTACGGTATCTACATCAAGGGTGAACTGCTCGCCTGTCGGTACTGGACGACGCCTGCCTGACGCGTCAGGTTCGCCCAGTTCCATTTTCTCGCAGACTATCCGCTCAACCTTGCCTTTGCCTTCAACCGCGACCGGTGCTGCCAGGAAGATGAACTCTACACCCTCTTCCATTGCCTCGTCGATCTCGATCTTTTCGGCGGGCATCTCTTCCAGGGTCCGCCGGTACACAACGTAAACCTTGTCTGCTCCGTAACGGAGTGCGCACCGTGAAGCGTCCATGGCCGTGTTGCCCCCGCCGATAACGGCTACCTTGTTTCCAAGTTCTACCTTGCGGCCGTTGTTGACCTCGTAAAGGAAGTCGATCCCGCCAAGGACTCCCTTCAGGTTCTCGCCCGGGACCCTCATGGGCATGGATTTCCAGCAACCCATCGCCAGGAGCACAGAATCATGATCTTTTCTGAGCTGGTCCAGGGTTACATCCCTGCCGAGAGCGGTGTTCAGTCTTGTCTCTATTCCGTGAGCCAGGATCCAGTCGATCTCCTTCTGCAGGATCGGCTGGGGAAGCCTGTAGTCGGGTATGCCGTACCTCATCATGCCGCCCAGGGCAGGTTCCTTGTCGAAAAGGGTCACGGCGTAGCCCATCCTTCTCAGGAAATAGGAGGCAGAAATGCCAGCAGGTCCTCCACCCACTATGGCCACCTTCTTGCCGTTCTCCTTTATCACGGGGATGGTTCCCAGGTTGCCGCTGTTGATCCCCCAGTCTCCGATGTACCTCTTGATCTCCTTGATGGAGACGGGCTCTTCATCGACAAAGTTCCTGCGGCATTTCTTTTCGCAGGGAGCCGGGCAGATACGGCCTATGGAGGCCGGCAAGGTGATGTTCTCATGCAGGGCATCAAGGGATGCCCTGTACTCGCCTTCTGCGGCGTAATTGACGTAGCCTTTGACATCACCCCTTGCAGGGCAGGTCAGCTGGCAAGGGGGGCGGCAGTCGCCCACGTGATCGGAGAGAAGAAGCTGCAGGGCAAGCTGCCTGGCACCGTAAACACGGTCGGTCATGGTCTGGATCTCCATGCCGTTGTTGATCGGCATCGCGCACGCCCTGACCAGGTTCCTGGCACCCTTTACCTCCACGAGGCACACGGAGCAGCCCCCGTGGAGTGTCAGGTGCGGATCGTAACAGAGCGTGGGTATCTCTATGCCGTTCTCAGCGCATAGCTCCAGGATCTTCTGGCCTCGATAGCCGAAGACCTCTTTCCCGTTAAGGATTACTTTTACGTCTCGATCCATAGTTCGAAGATCCTCCTTATTCAACGCTTATCGCCTTGACCGGGCAGACGGCCATGCACTGTCCGCATTTGATGCAGGTGTCCTGGTCAATGAGATGGGGTTTCCTGATCTCGCCGCTGATCGCGTTGACAGGGCATTGGCGTGCGCACTTGGTGCATCCTATGCACGTGACGGGGTCGATGGTGTAGTGGATCAGGGCTGTGCATACCTTGGCGGGGCATTTTTTGTCGACGATGTGGGAGATGTATTCATCACGGAAGTACTTGAGGGTCGTCAGTATGGGATTGGGTGCCGTTCCGCCCAGTGCGCAGAGCGATCCGTCCTTTACTTTCTGGGCGAGATCCTCCAGAAGATCCAGGTCTTCCATTTTCCCCTTGCCGTCGCAGATGCGTTCAAGGATCTCCAGCATCCTTTTTGTTCCTATCCTGCAGAAGGGGCACTTGCCGCATGACTCGTTCTGGACGAAGGTCAGGAAGAACTTGGCAAAGTCCACGATGCAGGTATCCTCGTCGGTGACGACCATTCCGCCGGAACCCATGATAGCTCCTGTAGCGTTGATGGATTCGTAATCGACAGGGGTATCAAGAAGATGTTCGGGAAGACAGCCGCCTGACGGACCACCGAGCTGGACTGCCTTGAATTTCTTGCCGTTCGGTATGCCCCCCCCGATATCGAAGACGATCTCCCTGATGGTCATTCCCATGGGAACCTCGACAAGTCCCGTGTTGTTGACCTTGCCTGTGAGGGCAAATATCTTGGTGCCCTTCGATGTCTCTGTTCCAACGCTGCTGTACCATTCTCCGCCCTTTAGAACGATCTGCGGGATATTGGCCCAGGTTTCGACGTTGTTGATGTTCGTGGGTTTGCCCCACAGACCCGAATTAGCTGGGAAGGGCGGGCGTGGACGGGGCATTCCCCTTTGTCCCTCGATAGAAGCCATCAGTGCTGTCTCTTCACCGCACACGAACGCTCCGGCACCTTCCTTTATGTGAAGGTGGAAGCAGAAGTCCGTGTCCATGATGTTGTCGCCGAGCAGGCCCATTTCCTCGGCCTGGGCAATGGCATTCTTCAGTCTCTTTATTGCAAGGGGGTATTCAGCCCTGCAATAGATATAGCCTTCGTCGGCTCCTATGACGTAGGCTCCGATCAGCATTCCCTCAACTACGCAGTGAGGATCTCCCTCGAGGACCGAACGATCCATGAATGCACCGGGATCGCCTTCGTCGGCATTGCAGATTATGT
>CAZAMZ010000095.1:0-6326 GCA_964486375.1 uncultured Synergistaceae bacterium
TTAACAAAGTCTGATTTTATAAGAAAACCATTGGATATCCTAGTAGCTGAATCCTCAAGAAATCAGAAGCAAAGAAGCTTTGGGCCATCTTATTGCTAAGATTTTGAGTATTTGTTTTGGGAAAAAATGGGAGCCTATTTCATAGTATTCAATGGAGTTTATATATGATCAAAATGAGGAGGCGATTCAAACAGGATCCCATCGGACATCGAGATCGCACAGAACGCCAGGATGAAACCCATCGTGGAGGTAGCCTCATCCATAGGCATCAGGGAGGATGAACTGGAGCTTTACGGACCATTCAAGGCCAAAGTGACCAGGGGGCTGTGGGAAAGGATCAAGGACAGACCAGATGGCAAGCTGATCCTTGTAACGGCAATTACTCCAACTCCTGCCGGAGAGGGAAAGACAACTACTTCAGTTGGACTGGGGCAGGGACTTGCGGCCATTGGCAAGAAGTCCATGATAGCCTTGAGGGAGCCCAGCCTGGGTCCCAGTTTCGGGGTAAAAGGAGGAGCCGCCGGTGGCGGATACTCCCAGGTGGTCCCCATGGTCGACATCAACCTTCACTTCACCGGTGACATCCATGCCGTAACCTCGGCCCACAACCTCATCTCTGCCATGGTGGACAACCATCTGCAGCAGGGGAACGAACTGGATATCGATACCCGTCGTGTCGTATGGAGACGCGTGATGGACCTTAATGAACGTGCCCTCCGTCACGTTATCGTAGGCCTTGGCGGGAAACCCCATGGAATTCCGAGGGAAAGCGGTTTCGATATCACCGTTGCTTCGGAACTCATGGCCATCCTCTGCCTCTCCACCAGCATCATGGATCTCAAGGAGAGGGTAAGCAGGATCATTGTCGGATACACCATAGACAACAGGCCCGTCACTGCAGGGGAGATCGGGGCTGCCGGGTCGGTTGCTGTCCTGCTGAAGGACGCCCTCAAGCCCAACCTCGTCCAGACCCTGGAAGGCGTACCAGCCTTTGTCCACGGAGGTCCCTTCGCCAATATAGCCCACGGCTGCAACAGCATTCAGGCCACAAGGCATGGACTGAAGCTTGCCGAATACTTCGTTACGGAGGCCGGTTTCGGTGCCGACCTCGGGGCCGAGAAGTTTTTCGATATCAAGTGCAGGATGGCAGGATTGAAGCCCGATGCTGTTGTCCTTGTGGCGACCGTCCGTGCCCTGAAAATGCATGGGGGCCTCCCTAAAGCAGCCTTGTCCCGGGAGGACCTCAAGGCCCTTGAGGCTGGACTTCCAAACATGGAGAAACACATCGAGAACCTTTCCTCTTTCGGAGTGCCGGTGGTCGTGGCAGTAAACAGGTTCCCGACGGACACCGAAGCGGAACTTGAATTGATCAAAACCAGGTGTCACAAACTGGGTGCGTCTGTATCCCTCTCCGAAGTATGGGAAAAGGGTGGGAAGGGGGGTATCGACCTTGCCGAAAAGGTGGTAGAGGCCTGCACGAAAAGCAACGGCTTCCGGTTCCTCTACGACGAAAATTCTTCTCCCAGGGAGAAGATAGAGACCATATCAAAAAGGATCTACGGTGCAGGCTCTGTCCAGTACAGCGATGCGGCTGAAAAAGACCTTGCGAACATACAGGAAATGGGTCTTGACCACCTGCTGGTATGCATGGCCAAGACCCAGGCTTCCATATCAGATGACCCCACGAGGGTAGGCCGCCCCGATGGGTTCACTCTTACCGTCAGGGAGGTAAGGGTCTCCGCCGGGGCCGGTTTCATTGTCCCTATAACGGGGAGCATCATGACCATGCCAGGGCTTCCGAAGAAACCGGCAGCACTCGACATCGATATTGACGGAGATGAGAAGATCACGGGACTCTTCTAGACTTGACAGACCAAAGAAGCAGAAAGGATGATAGCGATAAATGGACATGGCAAAGATCCTTGACGGTAAGGCAACTGCAGCTGCGATAAGAACCGGGATAAGCGCCCGTGTAAAGGAATTTCTGGGACAGGGGCGCAGGGCTCCAGGCCTGGCAGTAGTCCTTGTTGGCGACGATCCCGCCTCCAGGGTTTACGTGGGGCAGAAGGAAAAAGCCTGCCGTGAGGTGGGTTTTGTTTCCCATCTTCACCACCTTCCGGCTTCGACGGATACTGGTGCCCTGATAGACATCCTCGGCGGTTTGAACGAAGCCCTGGATATTCATGGAATACTGGTACAGTTGCCTATCCCGGGTCATATCGACTGGACACAGGCGGTCAGGGCGATCAAGGCAGCAAAAGATGTCGACGGGACCCATCCCCTTAACCTGGGGCGCCTTGTAATGGGGCTTGAAACCGTTGAGCCCTGTACCCCCCGGGGGATAATGTATCTTCTCAGGGAATATGGCATCGATCCTGCCGGGAAAAGGGCAGTTGTCCTGGGAAGGAGCAATATCGTGGGTAAACCGATGGCTCAGCTGCTAATGGCCTCCGATGCAACTGTCACGGTCTGCCACAGCAGGACGATCGACCTGGAAAGCTTCACCAGGGAGGCTGACATAATAGTCGCAGCAATCGGGAAACCGGAGTTTTTGAAGGCATCCATGGTTAAACCAGGCTGTGTCGTTGTTGATGTGGGGATAAGCCGGCTAGAAAAAGGGCTGGTCGGGGATGTCGATTTCGATGACGTTTCCCGTGTTGCCTCCTGGATCACGCCTGTACCGGGCGGGGTAGGCCCAATGACGATAGCCATGCTCCTGCAGAATACACTGGAAAGATACATTGAAATTGAAATAGAAGCCTAGCTGCCTGAATCTGCAATCCCGTTCAACAGGCACCAACAGAATTCGGTGCAAAGGTGCCCTGGGGAGGTTCATTTTCCCCAGGGCACCTGATTCTGAGCCTTCAATTTTCCAGCCTCATGGCACTTTCCGCATCCATGACACCCTTTTGGGCATTCATGCCCTTTATTTGCAAGAAGCATGGTCATGGCCAGTGGAACAATAGCAACCAGGGCAAATATCATCAATGATGGGTCACCTCGAATGTACAGGTATTCTTGTGGATCATGATTTTTTATTCCAAAAGGTCCGTCAATTATCTAAATCCCTTCCGTCGAGTATTTCAGGGATCTTAGAGCACTTTTCTGGGGGATGAGGAAGAAAACTGTAATTAAAAAAGAGAGGATGTCCGCCACTGCGAACGAAATCCAAACCCCGTTTATGCCCATAAATCGGGGCATGATCAGCAGCAGTGGTATGAAGAACAGGATCGGCCTGGCAGAGTTGATTATAAAGGCGGGGAGAGCCTTTCCCAATGCCTGGAATACGCTGCCGCCAACCTTGTTGTAACCGGCGAAGAAGAACCCGGCCACCATAAGCCTCATGGCATGGGGTCCCATTTCCAGGAGGGCTTTGTCGGACGTGAAGATCCTTAAAACCGGGCCGGGGAAGAGCAGGAGTGTTGCAGCTATTCCGGAGCAGAATGCAAGGGCCATCATGTTGGAAGTCCTTATAACCTCCAGGGTCCGGCCGTATTGCCTGGCCCCGAAGTTATAGCCGGCAATGGGCTGCATGCCCTGGGCAATACCTATCGTCGGCATTGCCGAGAAAATTATCACCCGGTTGTTGACCCCGAAAACAGCGACAGCCACGTTGCCGCCGTAAAAACCCAGCAGCTGGTTTATCATTCCGAAAACCAGGCTTGATGAGGCATGCTGGAGAAAAGCTGGAAATCCTATTGTGATTATCTCCTTCATTATATGCAGACGGGGGTAAAGGTCCTTGATCCGTATGGTAATGATGCTTCTTCCTGAAAAGAAGAACCAGCCGACCCAGATCATGACTCCGATCCTTGAGATCACCGTAGCTATGGCCGCGCCCCTTATCCCCATACCGAGGGTGAAAATAAAGATCGGATCGAGGATAATATTGGCTATTGCCCCGACAAGCATGGACCACATGGCTGTTTTCGCTGCGCCTTCGGAGCGTATTACGTTGTTCATGGACATGGTGAAGATTATCAGGGGACTTCCGAGGAAGATCACTCCCATATATTCCGATGCGTATGGAAGGATCTCTGCAGAAGCACCGAAAAGAGACAATATGGGGTGAAGGAAAACGGTCCCGGCCACGAAATATATTCCACCCAGAAAAGCCGTTGCCAGAAGGTTGTTGCCAAAGGCACTCCGGGCTTTGTCGTAGGCTTTTGCGCCGAGGCTTCTTGATATGACCGAAGCCGTACCGACGCCTAGCATAAGACCCGTGCCTCCGATTATCATCTGGATGGGGAAGGCCACAGAGAGACCGGCTATGCCCAGCGATCCGACCCCGTGTCCTATGTATATAGTGTCGACCAGGTTATAAAGCCCGTTAACGAACATTCCCACCATTGCCGGCAGAGAAAGTTTCCATATAAGCCGTCCTACCGGTTCATTGGCCAGCATTTTCTCCCTGCTGTTTTCCAAACGATGCACCTCCGCCGGATTATATTACTGCCAGCGGATTATAGGGCAATAAAGTAGCATATGCCATCGCTTCAACACCGACGTCAATCTCTTCCCAGGATCCATATGATACGGTCATCGGTATCGATCACCCGGTATATGCGGCCTCTGTCACGGTCCCAGGCAAAGGGTCCGCTTGAAGCGGGTTGTCCGGCAGCATTAAGAAACTGCATTTCCCTCATTACGGCGTATGTCTCGGTAACCGCTGATCTGACCGGATGTCCAAACGGCAGGGACCCACGGATCTCGGCTTCGGGCCATCCACCCATCGGAGGCATTCCCGTTGATTCGTCCAAAGCCCGGATTAACCCTGAATATTCCTTCGGAGCAGTCCTGATGGCTATCAATGCCGCCCTTGATGATCTCCTTAATTCCGCCATAAGATCGTGGGCGATCCATGGTGCACCGGGTTCATCCAGCTCCACAAGAGCCATTGCCGTGTAGTAGATCGCGTCAAATGCAGCCAATGATTTGGGGACCATTCCGGGGAACCACAAACCGGAAATATCTTCCCATCTTGCCGGGTTGCCGCCGGGAAATAGAATCTTGATCAGAAGAAGCCCGTTGGCGGCTTTCTGTTCCGGGGCAAGGGCGGGATCCTTAAGGGAATCCCAAAGATCGGGGGCTTCCATTTCCCAGGCCGACGCGAGAAGGCGGTTTTTCAGTTCCGCAGCCTCGGGTCTGGCATGCTCACGCCTCAAATACATTTCCGCCAGTTCCTCGAAGCTCCTGGAGGCAGCGGCGGGGAAAGAGGAAACAGACGCGATCAGAATGGTGGCTAATAAAAGCATAAAACAGTATCTTTTCATCTTCTATCCCTCCCTGGTGTTACCTGAAAATTTCTTCTGGGCCCTGGATCTTTTACGGTTCACGCAATCCCTGGCTATGGTCATGAACTTTTCAGGTGAATTGGTCGTGAAGGAAAACTCCCTTACCGGACCTTCCAGACCAAGGGTAACTCGAGGCAATCCGGCACTATAGTACAACTTCCAGTGTCCGTCATGCAGAGACCGCATACGAATACCAGGAAACGGCCTGGCGCCTGACCGTTCGTTTTCAAGGATCATTTCTGTTACATCTATCCAGTCAACCCTGTAACTGAAAACCCCGTACCTTACCCTCAGATCATCAAAACCCGCACGGATGGCAAGGCTGCTGAAATTCAGCAGCAGGAAAAGGAAAACGAAGAAAAGAATAGTGATCACTGAAAGAGCTGCTACAGTCAGGGGATCCTCATCGGGTTGTGTTTTCATTACAAGCCAGCCAGAAAGAACAACTCCTGCAAAAAAGATAAAGAACAGGAGCCGGGAAAATACTTTTTCCGAATAAAGGATGGTCGTCCGCGAACCGTAGATATCTTTTGCGCTTTCCCCTTCTCCGAAATGAACGCCGGGACGTCTATCCGCCTTCCGTAAAGTTTCTCTCGTTGAAGGGTGCGGTTTTACGGCAGATCTTCCTGAGCGGACATTTCTTTCTGAAAGAAACCGCATCAGCAGAGTGATGATCCGGACAAGCCTGAAGGGCATCTGCACACCTCTCCCTTCCTCCTGTTGATGACTTTTATCATGATACCATTCTAACCTGTTGATCCTTGCTTTGAAAGCCGGAGACCTTTCCCGGGACTTGTTGTATCATTTGACAGTCTGATCCCTGGCTTTTAACGGTCTTGCGGAATCCTGACTATTGCCGGCCGGGGCAGAACCAACATTACAGGGAGGATTTTTCTTGGAAAGACTGAAAGAAGGTTACCGGCGCTTCCTTTCGCGGGCTGACAGGGGGCTTTACGAATTGCTTTGCGGAGGGCAGAAACCCCACACGCTTGTCATTGGCTGTTCCGACAGCAGGGTAATACCGGAAGAGAT